>NZ_DKHR01000038.1:0-28219 GCF_002453835.1 Psychrobacter sp. UBA6739 | reverse complement strand
TCTTTTATTCTGGATTAACTATATTAGCAATAACATTAATAGAGAAATGCTAGGATTAGCGGGATTAAAAAGTATTATAACTTTATTTAGTTTATTTGATGCTATATTTTAATTACAAACTCACCCTTCCTATTCAGCAACTAAATAAGCACTATCCAACACGCTCTTTATCCTGTTCTGTTAAAGTAAGTGAGATAAAAAATCTAATAGAACAAAAAGGAAGCCCGTCATGACCTTACTGAATACCCTTAATCTGACCCACCCCATCGTGCAAGCACCGATGGCAGGCGCAACCACCCCTGAGCTGGCAGCGACAGTGAGTAACTTTGGTGGACTGGGTTCATTGGGATCGGGCATGACGCCGCCAGAGGTTTTGCATAGCCATATTGACACCATTAAATCGCTCACTGATCGCCCTTTTATGATCAATCTGATGGTGCTCTCTGAGCAGGACTCCACGACCTTTGATACCGAAATCCCTGCTTGGCTAAGTCATTACTATCAAGAAAACAATATCGAATGTGCGCTACCTGAACGCCCAGCGCTAAGCTTTGCAGATCAACTACAAGTGCTCTACGACAATCCAGTCGCCGTCGCTAGCTTTACCTTTGGTATTATTAGCGCCAAGCAAGTTCAGCATCTACAAGGTCTAGGCACGCGCGTCATCGGTACTGCCAATCATCCATTAGAAGCAAAAGCATGGAGCGATATTGGTGCTGATGCGGTATGTGTGCAAGGGGTCGAAGCGGGTGGGCATCGCGGTGGCTGGCTCGCGCAAAGTGAAACCGATCCATTGGGATTATTGACGCTGATTAGTCAAACGCGCGCGTGTACCGATATTCCATTAATTGCAGCAGGTGGCATCATGGCTGGGCAAGACATCAAAGCGGTGCAAACGGCTGGCGCTGAGCTGGCGCAAATCGGAACGGCGTTTTTGACCACAGATAAATGCGGCATTAATGACATTTATAAGCAAGCGCTACTCGACGCTAGTGAAGATAAGCGCAGCACTGAGACACGCTTAACGAGACTGTTTTCAGGTAAACAAGCTCGTGGTTTATTAAATGATTATTTGCGTGATTTTGCTCGCTTTGAAAGCGCGCATGAGCTACCGCCCTATCCACAATTGAATGCGATGACCAAATTTTTGCGTGGTCATGCAACCAATAATCTTGACCCGGAGTATCAGTCTTTATGGGCAGGACAAGGCGTCGCTTTGGTCAGACAAGAGCGCACGATTGAGTTACTAGAACGCTTGGTCAAAACGTTATAGGCTTAAATATTTTTATTAGTCCGCGCTACTCTAATAAAAAATCCACCGCTGCCGCTGCATGAATCAAAGTGGTATCAAATACGGGAATGGGGCTATCTGCTTGTTTAATGAGCAGTCCCATTTCTGTACAGCCTAAGATGACGCCCTCTGCGCCTTGATCTGCTAAATCTTTAATCACCTGCTGATAATACTGGCGCGAGCTGTCTTTAAATTCACCGACGCACAGCTCTTTTTTGATAATTCGATGTACCTCTGCTCGTGCATCACTCTCTGGTATCAACACTTGAAGCCCTGCATCTACCAAACGCTGCCTATAAAAATCTTCCGTCATCGTAAACTGAGTGCCCAGCAAGGCAATTTTAGACAGATTCTGTTTTTTGATGGCGGCAATAGTGGCATCAGCGATATGAATAACAGGTAAATGCGTCGCGGCTTGCACATCATCGAGTAATTTATGCATCGTATTAGAGGCAATCATGAGCCCTTGTACGCCAGCGGCTTGCAAGCGCTGCGCACTGCTGGTCATGATTACACCCAGCGCTGCCCATTCATCTTGCTCTTGGTGCTTATTGATCAACGCAAAGTCCACGCTATGTATGAATAAATCTGCTGAATGTAATCCACCCAGCTTATCCTTGACACCCTCATTTATCAGCCGATAATAGCTTTCGCTACTCTCCCAACTCATACCACCGATGATGCCCAATGTTCGCTGCTTGTGCACGGTCATTTTATTGCCTTATTTGTGGGTTGTAATCGATTTTATCGTAGCAAAATTAATCATCTTTAGTTTGTTATTTTTTGGGAATTTTATTTTTATGCATGAGACAACAGTCATTAAAATATAACGAATGTCGCCATTGATAATAACGATTTTATCCACTTATCAACATACGATATCATGGTTGGTAATGACGACTCATGACGCTACGCAACATCGTTCATCGTTCATCAAACGCCACCATCACCATGTAGGACACCTCCACACTATGGCAAAATTCCCTACCATCAGAATACGCACACGGCGCAAGTACTACCGGCTTATTTTTACCTTTTTAATGGCACTGCTGATGTCCACGATTATCTCAACTGCATTACTACTGATCAATGTAGGATTCGTCGATGGGTTCTTTATCACGCTGTTTCACTCATGGAAATATGCCTTTATAGTCGCGTGGCCGAGCGCTTATATTTGTGCCTATCTCATCCAAGAGCATTTGCTCAGTCGTATTGAGTTTTATTGAACCAGCTAGAAGTCAAAGTATGAGAATGCCATGATGAAGCATTGCTGTGAGTTGATGGTAAATCATCATGCCGCTATGAATTAAGAAATCCGTGGTCGTATACACAGCCTTGCTGAAGGTATTTTATGCCAAGATAAAAGGGTATTTTTTGATTGGATATTAGGCACGTTGAGTCATCTTATGATAAGTGACTGGATCTGGATAAGAGGCTTTAATGACCTTCCTAATTACTCCCGTAATAAGTCAATCTCCAAGCTCACCATCGTGGTCAGCTAACAATATTACTTAATCAAATGACTATTGATATCGGTGAGATTGATTGATGCTAACTCCTGACGTTTAAAACCAATGAGTAAAAGTATTAGATTGTATTAAGAGCATTTGAATAAGTCCGCCTGCTTTTAATACAGTCAATACTCATAAACCACTTTTAGGCCACCTCGACCTTGTTCTTTAAACAAGCCACTCGGTGATTTATAGTGCCTTCTAACACGGGCTTAATCTGTGCGCACTCTACATCAGCTAGTGGGCAACGGGTGCGAAAAACGCAACCTGACGGCGGATTGATTGGACTGGGTAAATCACCCTCTAATAACTGAATGACCTTACTACGTTCAGCAATAGGGTCAGGTAGCGGTACAGCAGACATCAGTGCTTTGGTATAGGGATGAGTCGGATTGCCGTATACGGCTTTGTTCAAACCCAGTTCGGCGGCGTTGCCTAAATACATGACCAAGACTCGATCAGCAATGTGCTTAATCACAGAAAGATCATGGGCAATGAAAATAAGCGCTAACCCCATCTCTTCTTGCACATCTTGCAATAAATTAATGACCTGCGCCTGAATCGAGACATCAAGGGCGGAGACTGGCTCATCACAGATAATAATTTTGGGCTTTAATATCAGTGCTCGAGCAATGCCTATTCGCTGGCACTGACCACCTGAAAACTCATGCGGATATCGGTTAATTTGATTGGACAGTAACCCCACCTTTTTCATGATGGCGCGTACCTCGTTTTGCACCTCAGGCTTCTTCATTTCAGGATAATAAGTGCGAAGAGGCTCGGCGATAATATCCCCTACAGTCATGCGCGGGTTAAGTGATGCTAGCGGATCTTGGAAGATCATTTGAATGTCTTTTCGCTTTAATCTCATGGTCTTTTGGGACGCACCAACCATCTCTTCATCACAAAACTTGATACTGCCAGAGTCAGCTTGTATCAATCCGATGATAGTACGAGCGAGTGTTGATTTGCCGCAGCCTGATTCGCCCACCACCCCTAAAGTCTCACCAGCAAATAGCTCAAACGATACCCCATTAACTGCTTTTAGGGTGACAGGCTTCTGCCAAAAGTAAGTGCCTTTTTGTTTGATATTAAAGGTGGTATGAATGTCCTTTACTTGCAATAACGGTGCTGGGTTATTGCTTCTGGCGCTATCTAAATTCTGTGTCATCATGAGCTAGCCCTCCATCCCTGATTGATTATTGGCATCGATATCTGCTGAGCTATCTAGTGAGTGATCAACGGGTATTTCCGGGTGCCAGTGACAAGCGCGTTGACGCTCGTTCGGTAGAAATTCCAGCGGTGGCGGTGTATCACGGCAGATTTCCATAGCATGAGAACAGCGCTCATAAAAAGGACAGCCTGAAGGCAAATCTAATAAATTTGGTGGACTACCTGGAATGGTTTCAAGCTTGCCCATATCGTTATCTAAACGCGGAATCGCTTTTAGTAGCCCGATAGTATATGGATGACTTGGGGCATAAAAAATCTCTTCAGTCTCTCCATACGCCATGGTACGCCCAGCATACATCACTAGTACTCGATCACAGATACCTGCTACAACTCCCAAATCATGAGTAATCATAATAATGGTGGTGCCAAAGTCGCGTTTTAGCTCGTTTAATAGAACCATAATCTGTGCCTGAACAGTAACGTCGAGCGCGGTGGTTGGCTCATCAGCAATCAACAGCTTAGGGCGACATAATAATGCCATCGCAATCATAACCCGCTGACGCATACCACCTGAGAACTCATGCGGATACATGCCAATACGGTTCTTGGCTTCTGGAATCTTAACCGCGTCTAGCATTCGTATGGATTCGGCCCAAGCGTCTTTTTTACTCATGTCTTTATGTAAAATCAATACTTCAGCGAGCTGGTCGCCTATCTTCATATAAGGATTTAATGAGGTCATCGGATCTTGGAAGATCATCGCGATCTGCTCGGCGCGAATTTTATTTAGTGCTTTTTGTGACAATCCTATTAGCTCATTACCCTCAAAGCGTACCGAACCTTTGGCATAACCGTTATTTGCCAGCAGCCCCATAATAGCAAATGCTGTCTGCGACTTACCTGAACCAGACTCACCAACAATACCTAAGGTTTCGCCTTCATGTAGGTTAAAATTTAAGCCATTGACCGCCGTTACTAGACCCTCTTCGGTCGTGAACTGTACCGATAAATCTTTGACTGCTAACAAGGTATTTTCTGCGTTAGGTGGCTTATCGAGCGCTGAATCAGTACCTATATTAAAGGTAGTAGACTCTATTTTCTCAGGAGCACTAGGCGCGTTGGCGGCGTTATGAATCTTTTGAGTTGCTATGTTTTTATCTTCCATACTTTTACCCTCCATGCTTTTATCCTTCATACTTTGGTTTTTCATGATGTCACCCTCTTAGCGGTCTTTAGGGTCAAATGCATCACGCAGACCGTCGCCAATAAAGTTAAAGCAAAATAAAGTAATGACCAAAAAAGCTGAGGGAATCAAAATCTGCCAAGGTGCTACCTGCATGGTTTTTGAGCCTTCTTGCAACAGCGCTCCCCAACTGGTCATCGGCTCTTGAACACCAAGTCCCAAAAAGCTTAAAAATGACTCAAACAAAATCATCGTTGGCACTAATAAAGAGGCATAAACCACCACCACCCCGAGTACATTGGGCACGATATGGCGTAAGATAATATTGAAGCCTGATACGCCGCCTACGTGCGCAGCTTCGATAAACTCTTTACTCTTCAGGCTTAGCGTTTGCCCGCGAACGATACGCGCAACATCCAGCCACGATACCAGTCCAATCGCCACAAAGATTAAGATAAGGTTACGACCAAAGATAGTGACTAATAAAATCACAAAAAACATAAAGGGGAAGGCACTTAAAATCTCTAATACGCGCATCATCACGGTATCGACTTTGCCACCAAGATAGCCTGACGTTGCACCGTATATCGTACCGAAAATCACTGCAACCGTAGCACCGGCGACGCCTACCATCAAGGAGATACGACCACCTACTGCGGTTCGCACTAACAAATCACGACCGAGTGAATCAGTACCAAAGTAGTGCTTATTATCGATGGCTGGCGCGGACTGCATAAAGTTCCAGTCGGTTTCGGCATAACCAAAAGGTGCTAACATCGGCACAAAAATGACGAAAGCAGCCACGAGTAGCAAGATAAAAAGACTGGCTACGGCGGCCTTGTTGCGATAAAAACGGCGCTTAGCATCTTGCAAAAGGCTGCGGCCTTTGATTTCCTGAGCCCCTATTTCTGCTAGGTCAGTTGTCTGGTCTGCGGTAAGGCTCATAGTCGTCCTTTTAATAATCTATTTAGCATAATAATAATGAATGATCCCTATCAAACCGTATTGGAATGATAATGCGCTTAAATGGTCGCCTTAATACTGAATCTTTGGATCAATTACCGCGTATAAAATATCGACGATAGCATTAAAGGCAATGGTCAATACCCCAACTAAAATCGTCAAACTAAGCACTACCCCATAATCACGATTGAGTGCGCCGTTAATGAATAACTGTCCGATACCAGGTAAACCAAATATAGTCTCAATCACAATAGAGCCTGTGATAATACCGACAAAGGCTGGGCCCAAATAAGAGATAACGGGTAGTAGTGCGGGTCTCAGTGCATGCCTCATCACAATTTGACGCATCGGCAAACCTTTCGCCTTAGCCGTTCGGATATACTGGCTATTCATCACCTCGATCATCGAGCCGCGCATGATACGAGCAATACTCGCAACATAAGCGAGCGCTAAAGCGGCGACTGGTAATACAAGGTTTTTGAGTGCCCCATCATTCCAGCCACCAGCTGGTAGCCATTGCAAAATAATGGCAAAGATCAGCACTAATAATGGCGCTTTAACGAAGCTTGGAATCACAACGCCTGTCATAGCAAAGGCCATCAGTACGTAGTCTATCCATGAGTTTTGCTTAAGGGCTGCGATAACACCGAAGATAAGTCCTAAGACCAATGCCAATATAAAAGCGTACAGACCCAACTCCATAGAGACAGGAAACGACTGCGACAACAACTCGTTAACCGTATAATCTTTATACTTAAAAGACGGTCCAAAGTCGCCTACCGCTAGCTGCTTTAGATAATTAACATACTGTAGCCACATAGGATCGTTGAGATTGTATTTGGCCTCGATATTTGCCAGTACCGCAGGTGGCAAGCTACGCTCACCCGTAAACGGACTGCCTGGCGCCAAACGCATCATAAAAAAGGAGACCGTGATCAATACAAATAAGGTCGGAATGGCCTCTAAGATACGCCGAAAAATCAGTTTTAGCATAATGCCTCTTTTATAATGATGCTTATTTTTCAGCTAAATTAAAATGAGATAACTAGCACGAACCTAACGCCCAGTTATCACTCAACTAGCAATATTCAATGACTTGGTTTTAAATAAAATATTGATAATCGTTGTTTATAAATAACAAAAGTTTCATCTAACACGCCTAATAAGAGTGGCCGTGAAAAATGAAACTAATGGCGCTATCAGCGTTATTTGATAAGAGCGATAAATGAAACCAGCTGCTTTTACCGCTCTCAGACATTCAATCGATAGAATTATTCAGCGATCAGTCAAACGATTAGTGCTTAGCAATTGAGAGATTTTTTACCTGCCAATTGTCTAATATATCCTTAGTTGGAAACCCAATGACATAAGGTTTTACTAGACGCGGGCTGACGTAATGATAAATGTTAAGTAAACCCATATCTTGATCGAGCTGAGCTTCAGCTTGCTTGTATAGATTGGCACGCTGCTCAGGGCTAACGCCAGCTTTCAGCGTTTGCGCCATTAAACTGTCAAAGTTAGCATTATTGTATTTACCGTAGTTGCCACTATTGTCAGATTTGGCAATATTTAAGAAAGCTGACGCTTCGTTATAATCACCACACCAGCCAGCACGCGCGATTTGATAATTACCATTACGGCGAGTATCCAAATAGGTTTTCCATTCTTTATTGGTCAAAGTCACATCGACGAAGCCGAGCGCTTGCTTCCATAGTGAAGTAGCCGCGACCGCAGTCTTTTTATGATTGTCATTGGTGTTGTATAGCAGCTCAAAAGTCAGTGGATTGCTATCGCTATAGCCTGCTTCAGTGAGCAGTTTTTTGGCCTCAGTAACCCGCTTTTCTTGATCCCAAGTCGACCATTCTGGACTATTTGCAATATCGCCATTGGTGGCAGGGGGTGTCAACTGATAAGCGGCCGTCTGTCCTTGACCGATAACTTTATCCGCAATGGTGTCGCGGTCCAAAGCTAAGGCTAAAGCGCGGCGTACGTTGGGATCGTTGAACGGTGGCTTGACCGTATTAAACTCGTAATAATAAGTACAAAGATAAGGAGATACGGTTAGCTGATCGCCCACTTGCTCTTTAAGCGAAGCGAACTGCTCGGTTGGAATCTCATTGTAGGTCACATCGATTTCACCCGCCTGATAGCGTGCGACGTCAGTCGTACTAGAAGGAATCGGCAGGAAAGTGACGGTATCGATAGTCGTATTGGCATCGTCATAATAAGAAGCGTTGCGCGTTAAAACGATTTTGTCGTTAATTTGCCACTGGGTAGGCTTGTAAGGACCGTTAACCACGATGTTCTCAGGAGCTGTCCACTTATCACCAAAGGCTTCAACGGTCTTTTTATGAACGGGCTTGACTGAATTATGAATCAACATATCTGGGAAATAAGGCACGGGCTCTGATAACGTAATTTGCAAAGTTTTATCATCGATAGCCTTTACGCCAAGGGTTTCAATGCCAGCCTTACCATCAACGATTTGATCAGCGCCTACTATTTTGGCATCGACCAAATAGCTTGAATACGGCGACGCAGTATTTGGATCGACCAAGCGGCGCATACTGTAGACAAAATCCTCTGCCGTTACTGGATCATCATTTGACCATTTAGCATCGCGCAGCTTAAAGGTCCATACTTTATTGTCTTCGCTTTCCCAACTGGTTGCCATTGCTGGAATGGTCTTACCTTCGGCATCCGTATTGGTTAAACCTTCTAACATCTGGCGGCCAAGGGTAGATTCTGGTACCCCCGATACTTTGTGTGGATCAAGTGATTCAGGTTCGGTACCGTTATTGACGACGAGCGCTTGAGTATCAGCCAGTACATTAGGATCAACGGCAGCTGCTTGGCTGTCAGTGCCAGACTTATCGCTACTACAGCCAGTCATAGACATGGCGAGCGCAAGAGAGGTAGGCAAAAATATAGAGGACAAAAAGTGATTAGGAGTGCGCATCATATAATAGCTATCCTTGCTGGTCAGTGGCTGGGCGGATCAACTAAATAGTAGTGATTCGAGTTAATATATCCGTATATTGACTATGTTTATTAACAATACTTTAACTAACTATTGGTCATATTGTAGACAACTATTAGTAATTAAAAACGATACAAATGTCAATAAGTTTTAATTCCTCCCCGATACTAACAAGCAAAATAAGGTTGCCGTCAAAGCAGTTTCGACGACCAAAAATCAGATGAGATTACTATTACTTTAGTAATTTTTATAGCTACTTATTACCTTTCATCAGCAATATGCTACCGCTCATTCGAAGCCTGTCTTATTACTACAAATTTCAGTTTCTAAATCACTAATTATCACTGTCAAGTGAATGAAATCAATGCTATCAAGCAATAAAACCCTAGTAGATATGATGAATTTTATTTATAAGACTATTGTTAATAACTAATCACACACTAGAATTTTTAAGCCTATGCTGATGAATAATAGTGTGGTATTTTCGACACTCAAAACTAGACCTATTCGCTATTCAGAATCGTGCAACTTTTTCATTTTTGCAATTACTTATTTTTGTAATAGCTGAGTAAGATCATGATAAAAATCACTAAATTTAGAATAAACACCTATCAATATCACTATTAATTCCTTTTTATAAAGCTAATAACGCTGATCTTTTGATGAAACTTTGATTGTATAGTCGCGTGGCCGAGCGCTTATATTTGCGCCTATCTCATCCAAGAGCATTTGCTCAGTCGTATTGAGTTTTATTGAGTAAAAAACTATAAACTTTAGTACACCTGCCTCTCACAAAAAAGCTAAGATAAGCAACATCATTTTTTTATTTAGAGGACGCTATGAGCCAACCACGGCGTACTATCGAGCATTTACTCAAGCAAGGCATACTGCCATTGACGCATGCCAACGATGCAGCGATTCATTTGCAAGTCTATCCTAACAAACGCTCATGGCTGGTCTTTTTTGATAAAGCCATGCTGATTATTGGGGCGGTCGCGCTGGTATTATCACTGGTATTTTTTATTGCCTATAACTGGATAAATATGGGCAAAATGGGCAAGTTCGCTTTGGTCGAAGGGGCCTTGGTTGTCACTATTGCCTTGTACGTTGCACTGTCTTTTAGGCGACGGTTTCAGCTTATTCGCCAATTATTATTGCTTATTGCTAGCATGATTACGGGCAGCTTATTGGCGCTATTTGGGCAGGTTTATCAAACGGGTGCTGATACGTGGCAGCTGTTTTTCGGTTGGGCCGTATTGATTATTCCTTGGGTAATCATCGCCCGCTTCCCTGCGCTTTGGTTGTTATGGTTGGGGCTAATCAATACTGGTCTCATCCTATATTTCGGCGTTACGGACTTTGCCTTTGCTAGCTATTTTTATGAAGGTGTCTTACAAATAGGCGTGCTTGCCGCTGTTAATTTTGTGGCGCTAAATTTTTGGCTCGCGTTTATCGACCGTCAGCCACCATCAGTCACACGCAGCCGATTTAAGTCCGAGCTGGATTGGAGCGCTTATGTCGTCGGTTTACTCAGCAGCTATTTTATTACTTACCTTGCCATTCTTTGTGTCTTTGATGACACCAATATTTTAATGACGCTGATCGCTTTGCTGCTATGGATGAGCTGGTGCGGATTTATGGTTTGGCGATTTTATTGGTATCGCATCAATCTATTAATGCTGACCTATTTATGTGGCTCTGTCATTGTCGTGGTGATGTTTTGGGCGGGTAAGTTGTTTTTAGACAATTTTGATATGGGTGGTTTTCTCATCTTAGCCCTATTATTGATTGGCATGAGTTCAGCGGCGGTCGTTTGGCTGCGTCATGCGGCACGTTTAAACAGCGAAAACAACCGCCCCAGTGCTGTCGTCAAAGGAGGTAATTATGAGTAATGATATGAATAATCAACACTCGGACAATGTCCTTTTACAGCTGCAACAGCTTGGATTGATTGATTGCAATGTGATTGATGCCCGTACTGGTGAGACAATTGCTAAGGCAACGATAGCGAATAATCACTCTCAAAACGATATTCCTTGGTTTATACAAATACTTTTTGGTCTCAGCGGTATTGTAGCGAGTCTGTTTCTAATCGCCTTTCTGTCTTTGTTATTGTTCGGCATCGATGGCTTTGATAGCGTGATTGCCTTGTTAATTACAGGTCTAGTACTCAGCGCGGCGGGTTCTGTGCTATTTAGAAATAAACAAAGCCGTGATAATACCTTTATCAGTAGCCTAGCCTTGGCTATTAGCTCGGCTGGGCAAGCCTACATTGCCTTTGCGTTATTTGATAATAATTTGTCGCATCCTATAGATGTTTGGCTATTTTTACTTGTACAAATTGTTATGACGGTCATTATGCCCAACCGAATCTATCGCCTATTGGGTAGCATAATGACGCTAGGTTTGACGGTTTATTTGCTTAACTATTATCATCTACCTGAGCTCAGTTTGGGGCTATTGGCACTGATTGCGATTGGCAGCAACTTATCACGCTATTCTCTATTGCAGCGTATACCCAGTAAATGGCGAGCGGATGTTTTTGATATTATTAAAGCCATTGGTTACGCCAGTGCGCTGATGCTGTTGTGCGTTTCTGTGTACTTTATCGCGGCTGAACATAGTCATAGCCTTGCTACTTATTATGGCGACACTTTTCGCTACAATTACTATTTGGCGCAAGGGTTGCTTACACTTGCCAGTCTTTATGCCGCTTATCTGATTCTAAAACGTTACGACGTTAAATTACTATCGGCAGCGGGACTCTTCATTGGTGGTGCGATTGTATTGCTTGGGATAATATCGATTTACGTCTCAGGACTGCTCGCGACCAGCCTTATCATCGTCATTGCGATCGCCAATAGCCAACGAGTGCTATTAGGTTTGGGCGTCACCGCCTTGGTCAGCTATGTATTTTGGTATTACTATCAGCTCGATACTTCGTTGCTAATCAAATCTCTCTCAATGCTAATCGTCGGACTGACCATGCTGATGGGGCGTTGGCTATTGATTAAACGCTATTTCGCTAACTCCCTTATCAACGATACTGATTTGACAATGAGCGCCAACGATCGTCAGGAGCGCCTATCATGAAAAATAAAATTTTGACTAAGCGCTTGATTGATGACACGTCACCATCCACGCATTGGCTAAAAAAACGAGCCGTTACCATCACTGTTGCCTTACTTGGGTTAGCACTGATATTGGTCGTAATGACGATGAATATCATCAAATACGAAACCCATCTCACCACTGGCAAAACAGTATTATTAGCGCTGGCACCTGTCGATCCACGCGGTTTTATGCAAGGCGATTATATGGCGTTAAGCTATGCGCTAGAGCGCGATATTTTTGATGCCATGCGACCAAAGCACCCTCATTCAACACAAGACGAATTAGGCTCAGAACTAGATGTAGAATTAGACGAGCTTGATACAGATTTTCGTATTTATGAGCCAAGCGACGGTTATGTCATTGTGAAAATCGATGACAATAATGTGGGGCATTTTGTCCGCTTAGCTGATAGTAATAGTCGTGAAGAGTTAACTAAAAGTGAGCTGCCCATTTATTACCGCGCCCGTAACGGCAGTGTGCAATTGGCGACCAATGCGTTCTTCTTTCAAGAAGGTCATGCTGAGGCGTTTGAAGCGGCTGAATATGGTCTGTTTCGCGTCAATGACAAAGGCGAGCCATTACTCACAGAGATGGTAGACGGTGATTTTACAGTCATCGTCGGCGACTTAAGCCAAGAGGATAAAGCCTCTCAGTAGACGTTCACGCTGTGACTTATCATGCATTACTACTCATGCTTTACTACACGCGATACGTGCAACGCATAACATTCCTTAACTAAAGTAACATTGAGGGTACGGAGTCAAACTTGTTACTGTTGCTCACAACCTAAAAATAAATAAAGGCAATGATTATGCGTAGCGCAACTTATAGTACCTTCGGTAAACCATCTGACGTCCTCAGTTTAGGTGACACACCTATTCCTGAACCAAAAGCCAATGAAGTCCGAGTCAAAATGGTACTCGCCTCTATCCACAACCATGACTTATTAACCATTCGCGGTCAATATGGATTTAAACCTGAACTGCCAGCGATTGGTGGTAGCGAAGCGGTCGGCATTATCGATGCCGTCGGTCAGGACGTCAAAGACTTAAAAGTTGGTCAGCGCGTGGCAGCGGCGAGCGTACAAGCGACATGGGCAGAGTATTTTGTCGCCTCAAAAGACATGGTATTTGTCATGCCTGATAGCTTAGAGGACGAAATGGCGGCGCAGCTCATTGCGATGCCACTCAGCGCGCTGATGTTGATTGAGTTTTTAGCACTAACAAGCGGTCAGTGGGTGATCCATAATGCTGCCAATGGCGCGGTCGGCAAATCGCTCGCCATGCTAGCCGCCGCGCGTGGTATTAACACCATTAATGTCGTGAGAAGTGACGATGCTATCAAGGAATTAGACGCACTGGGTATCAAACATAATATCAACACCTCAGATGACGACTGGAAAGACCAAGTAAAAGACATCCTTGGTGATGAGAAAATCAGTGCCGCGGTTGATTCTATCGGTGGTGAGTCGAGTAATGATCTGCTGGCGTTACTGGGTCATGGTGGCACATTGGCATCGTTTGGCATCATGTCAGGCAAACCAATGGTACTAGATCCAACCCATATTATTTTTAAACAAGCGACGATCAAAGGCTTTTGGGGCAGCAAAATCAGTCAAGAAATGAGCGTTGAAAACAAACAGCGATTGATTGATGAGTTGATCGAACGTGCTAACAATGGCAATTTAAAACTGCCCGTTGAAGCGACGTTTGATTTGGCAGATATCGTCAAGGCCGTCGATGGCAAATTGCAGGCAAGTAAGAATGGTAAGGTGTTGTTAAAAGCATAAATTATTGCCTTACATACATCGATGTAGTTGCAAATAATGTACGTGCAAATAAAGATACACACCAAACAACCTCACTAGGAATAATATGATGTCTAATAATAAAACCTTTAAAGCCTTAGTCGTCGAAGAAAATACCGACGGCACCTTTAGCAAAAGTATTCAAGAACGCAACATCAGTGACTTGCCAGAAAATGACTTGTTGATAGAAGTGCATTATTCATCGTTGAATTTCAAAGATGCGATGTCGGCATCGGGCAATAAAAGAATCACCAGACAATATCCGCATACCCCCGGTATTGATGCAGCAGGCGTCGTTATCAGCGACAAATCAGGCATGTTTACCACAGGGCAAGAAGTATTGGTATTTGGCTATGATTTGGGCATGGATACGGATGGCGGTCTGGGTCAGATAATCTCTATCCCTGCCGATTGGGCATTGCCCTGCCCAGAAACGCTGACGTTAAAAGAAGCAATGACTTACGGTACGGGCGGCTTAACCGCAGCACTCAGTATCCAAAAATTAGAAAAAATGGGTGCAAAACCCAGTGATGGTCCAGTCGCGGTAACTGGTGCAACGGGCGGCGTAGGTACAATCAGTATCGCTATCTTAAAGCAGCTTGGCTATGAAGTGATTGCATTCTCAGGTAAGCCAGAGCAAAGCGAGCATTTAAAAGAGCTTGGAGCGAGTGAAGTGCGTCATCGCGATACCATCAATGAAATCGATAACAAGCCTATTGGTCGTGAACTGTGGGCAAATGCCATTGATACCATTGGCGGCGACTACTTACCAAACCTGCTAAAGCAAACCAAATCTGGCGGTGCGGTGACCAGTTGTGGCCTAGCCAGCGGCGCTGAGTTTTCGATGTCAGTGATACCTTTTATCACCCGTGCGGTGTCACTATTGGGTATCGATTCGGTCTATATTCCACTGGCTGACAAAGAAGCTATTTGGAAACGTGTTGCGACTGATATGAAACTGCCTAATCTAGAGAGCTATGGTGAAGAAATTACACTAGAGCAAACGCCAGAATACCTAGATCGCTTTATGTCTAGCAAAGTGGTTGGACGTTATGTGGTGAATGTGAAGGGGTAGTTAGCATTTGGTTTAAAACTAATTTTCATAAAAAAAGCAGCATCTCTTTTGAAATGCTGCTTTTTTAAAGTTAAAAAATTAATAGAATAACTACCAACTACTTATATGCCTTTGATAGCTATGTAATTTTTTATAGTGATTACATTGGATATATAATATACAATATTAGAAATATGCATAATAAACCTCTTGCATAAGTCATCGCTAGCCCTTATAACTCCCTCAGTGGAAGTCAATGAACTGGTACTTTTGCCAGAGGTCTAATAGACTTGAGACCTTTATATATTTCACTTCAGTTTTTTCTCTAAAAAGGTCTAGTTCATGAAAGAAAAAATAAATACCTTTTATAGAAAAATAAAAATACAACCAATAAGAATGATGCTAAGTATATTTTTTTATTTGATGAAATTAGCAGAAACTATAGTTGTAAATATACTCTCTCACGGGTTTTTTAATTTTTTTGTAGTTATTTCGCAATTGTTTTTAGGTGCTATGATTGGAGCAAAGTTAGGATCTATAATAGGGAGTAATTCAGATTATGTTTTTTATTCTTTTTCTGGATTGAAAATTTTTTGGAATGATACAGCAATATATATAAAAATTACAATATATTTTGTTTTAATTATTTCATCCCTTAAAGCATATGCAGATACACGATATCTATCTATAGAAAGAAAATCTAGAAAGAGGAGACTCGAACAAGAGCGATTATTACCAACAGAGAGTTACTTTGTTACAACTTACCCTAAAGCTGTTAAAAAAGCTCTAGAATACGGACGCTTAATTGATCAGAAGGAAGAGGATGCTCTAATTGTTGTGACTAATATCCTTCAACTTATCCGTAAGTTGGCATCAGAATATGAAAGTTTACAAAGTGATACTATAAGTGTTAATCTAATGATAGTGATGAGAGTTGACGAATCGAAAACTTATATAGAAAAAAACTGGAGCAATATTTCCATATTTTTCGATGGCGCTAATGCTGACTCTGCATGCTCGCAAATCGACGCAGTATTAGTACCGTTTGCTGTATCACATAAAGACTCTACTAGAAACTTTATAGAAGAGGAATCTAGAGGGGACAAATCCAAGTTATATCTCCCTGTGGTTGAAGATAACTCCGATGAAAAAACAAAGCAACGGGTGATTGGTGCTCCAGAAGCCTTCTCTACAAATCATTACCAATATTACCCAGACTTCTTGCACAGTGTTAATGACTGGTTGTTCAAGGAACAGAAAAGACACATAAATAAATCACAAGCAGATTCACTTTACGAGTACTATTTTAACGATAGTTCTGCACGTTCCTTATTATCTATACCTATCAATGCACCTTATGCAAGAAGTTATTCTAACGGTAACGAGCTGACAGCACCTCCTACTTTGGCTGTCCTAAACATTTATGCTAGACATAATTGTCTATTGAGAGGTAATCCTACGATTTATATTAGTTTAATCGAGCCTCTTTTGGATACTCTTTCTTATGCTCTTGATATGTATCTTTTTGGAGTTGGAGCTGAAGAAGCCGACTAACCTACAACATATTAGTACTTTTGAATTTGTAGATAACCTACTCCCTATATTTTGTAAATAGGAGAAAATAATGTCTAAAACTATTGAACATCAAAAAACTGTTACTGTAATGGTAGTTGAAAGAGATAAATCTCCTCATATAAAACGTGTGCCAGCACCAGTAAGAAAGTTAGAGTATTCTGATAATACTGCTAAAACATCTCGAATACGCCATATACCGAATATAGCACTAGCTAAAGCTATTTTTGGTTAGATCTACCATTCATGTAATATTTATATGATGAGTAATTCAAAGTTACTTATTGCATATAGTAAGTAGCTCAATTTTCAAAGAGTAAAAAAGCCCACGTTATCGTGGGCTTTTTTTATGACTAATAGCAGTACTCAAAGAAAAACTACTCCCACTCAATCGTTGCAGGCGGCTTGCTCGATACATCATAAGTCACGCGTGATATCTTAGCAATTGTATTCGCAGTTAGATAAAGATGAAATAAAGATGGAGCAAATGACTTTCAAACGCAGCCATTTTTACGTTATCAACACCTAGCCACACGCCCAGTCAAACTGACTATTCAGCAAATCAATTTGCCCATTACCACCGCCCATATTGGCATCGCCAAGCGTTTCTTCAAACTCAATATAAAAAGGGCTAAATTCTGGTATCGCTTGAATGGGATTGGCCGTACCACCAAAATGACTTTTTGCATGAAACCTATCAAGCTTTAACATCTCACCTTTTTCAGAGAACATCGGAATATAGGCATTTCCATCATCTTCATCTGGCCACTCATCAAGCATTTTTCCGACATTAGGATCATCTATTCGGACAACGTGCTTAATAAACTGAGCGGGTTCATCTTTGGCAAAGCAAGTGCTACTCCACTCTTCAATCTCATAATTTGGATATATACTATCTTCTTTATTAGGCAGTGCTGTCGCTTCACCTTCAAACTCCTCCTTGGTTAGCCAAATCAATGTCCAGCCACCACCAATAATATCTTCAAGATAGATTTCTTGAGGGTGACGATAGTTAGCATAGCGACTCAGTGACGCCCAAAAATTCTCAGCGTCTGTATAATTCACCTCAGTGAGGTTAGCAATCATATCTTCAACACCGTCTACCCTATCTTCAACATGATCATCCGCTTGAAAAAGTGATATTGCCACGAGATCTTTCCCTTTTACGCGATACGCTTCAGGCACTAATATCGTCCATAAGTGCGCCATCGGTAGACCGTTAATCCTGCTTCGCGGCCATTGATCCGTGGTGATGCCGACTGGGCGACCAAAATCCCAACCTTGCCCATGATCTTTATCCGTGAGTTCCAAATCATATGCTTGTTTTAATGGTTCCATCACTTTTGTCTCGCCTCCTTAGATTAACCTTATTTATTAGAGGTACTACACCAACCAATACCACTCAGGCGCAAACAAATAGGACATACCCATAGATAGCAATACTGATAATATGCTACCCACAATGGCGCCAACCCATGACGTACCACCCTTTGCCGCTAACTCCTGTTCGACCGTCGCTGGGTCAGCTGTATTACTCATGACTTTTTTTATATTTTTGACGCTGTGACTAAAGTAAAAATAATTACCTAAAAGTCCTGTCAGTACTGCCCATGCGACAAAAAAGCTGGTTTGACCTATAGAGCTATACGCCTCCATACCGAGCAGATGCATTAAGACTAAATCAACTGCATTAATGCCAAGTACAATAAAAAAAGCGACTAGATACATTTTACGATAGCACAACCAAGACGTTCCCAGGAGAAGTCCAGCCAAATTAAAACTGTGTATACTAGAGCCATCATTATTAACCTCTAAGCGTGGCTCGCTGTCCTTAAACCATTTGTCACGATAAAAACTGTCATACTTTTCACCGACGAAAGTCGCTAATAAAGCATCAGCACTTTCAGAGCTGGAAGCCAACTGATTTTGCGGGATTTGCGCATCTTTAGAAATATTAACCGCCGTTAATGGTGGCGGTGTTTGTGCTTGAACGTCAGAGAGCTGATGCCCACATTTTGAACAAAATCCTGCCTCGCTTGAATTTTCTTGATTACAGTTATTACAAAACATCTTATCCCTTAATTTTACTAAATACTGAACGGTTGATAGGCTTATCTCGACTTTAATAAATAATAGCCAATTAAAGTTGACACTATTATAGATAATAAAGACAAATGTTCAATGAAAAATTAGAGGATTCTTAGTTGCCTGTTTGTTTTAACCAAAAAAAGCACCCAACCAAGTTGAGTGCTTTTTTATCGCTATATTGAACTAATCTAATTCTTGATTAGTCGTATATCAACTCATAAAACATGAGTTGAAAAGCTATTTAGATAAGTTTACGTAGTCTAAAATGGTAACAAGGCAACCGAGCGCAGATAGTACGTGTTTGTACATCTAGCTAGGTTAATACCGTTACCGTTTAGAATACTTAAACGGTTTATTCCCACTCAATCGTCGCNNACTTCAGCGATTTCATTCATAATGCGATTCGATACCGTCTCAATCAAATCATACGGCAGATGCGCAAAGCGCGCGGTCATAAAGTCTACGGTCTCAACCGCACGTAGCGCAATCACCCACGCATAGCGGCGACCATCACCGACCACGCCAACTGATTTGATCGGTTGGAATACCGCAAATGCTTGCGCGGTCTTCTCATACCAGCCTGAACGCTCAAGCTCTTCCATAAAGATAGCATCAGCAGCACGCAAGATATCAGCGAATTCTTTGGTCACTTCGCCCAAGATACGCACGCCCAAACCCGGTCCTGGGAACGGATGACGGTTAATCATCTTCGCTGGTAGACCAAGGGTAATACCCAATTTACGCACTTCATCTTTAAACAAATCGCGTAATGGCTCAACCAACTCAAATGCCAAATCATCTGGCAAACCGCCTACATTATGGTGACTCTTAATCACGTGGGCTTTACCTTGATGCGACTTCGCTGATTCAATCACGTCTGGATAAATCGTACCTTGCGCCAAGAATTCGATGACTTTACCATCGCTTTGCTCACTGACTTCACGAGCACTATTAGCGAATACATCGATAAAGGTTTTACCGATGATTTTACGTTTGGCTTCCGGATCAGACTCGCCAGCCAATGCCGTCAAGAATAACTCTTCAGCATCAACACGAATCACTTTTACGCCCATGTTTTCAGCGAAGATTTGCATCACTTGGTCGCCTTCGTGCAGACGCAAAAGACCAGTATCAACAAACACACAGGTTAATTGATCGCCAATGGCTTTATGCAATAATGCTGCGACGACTGAACTGTCCACACCACCTGAAAGACCAAGTAATACTTGCTTATCACCGATTTGCTTTTTCAGTTGCTCAATACGCATATCGATGATGTTATCAGGCGTCCAGCTACCCGCGCAGCCACAGATTTCATGGACGAAACGTCCTAGCAGTGCAGAACCTTGCGCGGTATGTGTGACTTCAGGGTGGAACTGAAGACCGTAATAGTGACGCGAATCATCTGCCATAATCGCAATCGGGCAGCTTGGCGTACTAGCGACGATATCGAAGCCTTGTGGGGCATCGACCACTTTATCGCCATGACTCATCCACACATTTAGCTTCGCTGCTGCGTCTTCGATACCATCAGTCAGCGTTGATTTGCCATCGATATTGATGGTTGCTGCGCCAAATTCATGGATGTCACTGGCGTGAACTTTACCACCGAAGCGCTCTGCCATCGCTTGCATACCATAGCAGATACCCAATACTGGTACGCCTAGATCAAATACGGCATCATTGATGCGTGGGCTGTCATCTGCGTGGACGCTCTCAGGACCGCCAGATAAGATAACGCCTTTTGCGCCAAAATCGATAATGCGCTGAGTGTCGATATCATAAGGGAACATCTCACAAAATACCCCAGAATCACGGACACGGCGGGCGATAAGCTGGCTGTACTGTGAGCCAAAATCGAGAATTAAGATGCGATCTTCTTTAATAGTAGGAACGTTGGCAGCAGTTGTCATAACGTAGTGTCCATCAATAAATAAATTGGTGCGCTATTTTAACAAGTTTGAGCAGTCTATTGGTTATAAAAATACGCTAATCTGCTAACTGGTATATAAATCTATAGCTCATCAGTATAAACCTCTACTTTATTTCATCAATGAATGCATTTCTTCTATATTTTTCTACATCTAGGTAGCGATGATAAGGCACTGTAGAGTAATCAACAGAATAAAAACGCGATTAATTGACCTAATGCTTTTATAGGCAACGCCTAAATTCTGGTTCAAGCATTATTACAAATAAGTGTTATTACAAAGCAGCCATTATACTTTTTTACCTAGCATTCTACAGAGAAGCTTGTATCAGTATCGCCTATGACTACCGTATATTATTAGGCAACACGTAGACTTCACCCGAAACCTTCTCTAGCTTAGTCTCACCGCATTGGTATTTTTATATGTTAAATTTTATTGGTGTTATTTGGCACTACTTAGCGCATAGACTGATGGTTTTGGTGGAGAATAAAGAATTAGCAAGTCGGAACAGCACACCAATCGTTGTTGACTAATGTACAGAAAACAGTTACTTATTATAGTCACAGATAATCATAATAAATTGACAGGTATGTCCCTATGAGCAAAATCAAAGCCCTTATCCGAAAACGCCCTAAATCTGACCCGTCTAAAGCTATTTCAGTCAATTCTGATAACCAAAATACCAATAACACCAGTATAGACGCCGCCTTAAAAGGTCATACGGCAAATACCCCAATCGAGCAAACGCGCTGGAATGGCTGGGGCAATATCAATATTAATAAAAAAGTCTCAGCGCACGGGGCGAAACTGATCAAATCGCACATTGGTAAAACCAAAAAACTATCATCAGTGAGCTTACAGCAAGTACTTAAAACCGTCCCCAAATCCCGCTTGCCTGTTGCTATGACTGAGCTTGATACCGTATCTGTCGATAACGAAGTAAGACTTAGACATGCTCGTGGCCAAAGCTTTCCAGACTGGATAGCGATGCACGGTGGCGACTTTGAAGTCTTTCCTGATGGGGTCGCTTTTCCTGAATCGACCGCTGATGTCGAAACCTTATTAAAGCTAGCGAGCGAGCACGACCTCATCGTCATTCCTTTTGGCGGTGGCACTTCAGTAGCGGGTCATATCAATCCACAAAAAGGCTCACGCCCCGTATTGACCATCGCCATGAGCAAGATGGCTCAGCTGATTGATTTAGACAGTGAGAGCCAAATTGCTACTTTTGGCGCAGGTACACAAGGGCCAGCAGTCGAAGCACAACTGGACGCACACGGCTACCGCTTGGGACATTATCCTCAGTCTTGGGAGCTATCGACACTTGGCGGCTGGATTGCAGCGCGCTCTAGTGGTCAGCAGTCGTTAGGCTACGGACGCATCGAGCAGATGTTTGCCGGTGGTACGTTGGTGACGCCACAAGGCGTGCTCAATATTGCGGATATTCCAGCGTCAGCGGCAGGACCTGATCTGCGTGAAATGATGATGGGCACCGAAGGCCGCGCTGGTATTTTTACGACAGTCAAAATGCGGGTACAACCACAACCCGAAGAAGAGCTGTTTAAAGTTGCTTTTTTACCGAACTGGGCAGCGGGTAAAGAAGTGCTCAGACAAGCCGTACAAAAAAATATTCAATTATCAATGCTACGCCTAAGCAATGCGGTCGAGACTGACGCGCATCTACATTTAGGTACTACGCCTAGCCAGTTTATGGCGATTAGCACTTATCTTAAAGCGCGCGGACTCAGCTCAGATAAAGTCATGCTCACTTATGGCATTTCAGGGGATAAAGCACAGAATAAACTGGCACTGACGCAGTTTAATAAGCTATTAAAGCAGCACGGTAGTGTCACGGGTAAAATAACCGATATCATGGGCAGTGTGTGGGCGCATGGACGCTTTAAATTTCCATATCTACGTGGCACTTTATGGGAAAAAGGCATCATGGTCGATACCTTTGAGACCGCAACCAACTGGAATCATATCGACGAGCAGATGCAGCAGATGCAAGAAGCGGTGAAAAACGCTCTGGCAGAGGAAGGCGAAAACGTCATGGCCTTTACTCATATCTCGCATGTCTATAAACAAGGTGCCAGTCTTTATACCACCTACTTCTTTAGAGCAGCACAAGACCACGCTAGTACCTTAAGCCGCTGGCAAAAAATCAAACATGCCGCCAGTTCAAGTTTAGCCAATGGCACAGCGACGATATCGCATCAGCATGGTGTTGGTCGCGATCATGCCCCGTACCTTGCTGCCGAAAAAGGTAAGCTCGGTATTCAAGTAACCCATGATATGCTGAAAAGCCTAGACCCTGAACAGCGTATGAACCCAGGCGTTTTAATCGAAGATTAAAAGGTAGCTACAGTCTGACCAGATGACTTAGCAATACTGAGTCACTGATTAATTTGAGTATCATTTGAGATGAGTCGGTTATGAACCAAGCCAATCAGCAACGCCAGCAAGCATTAGCGCCTTTATCTTGGCGCTCGTCTCAAGAGGAACCTTGGGATATGCTCATCATCGGTGGCGGCATTACTGGCGCTGGCATTGCTCGCGAAGCAGCACGGCGCGGCTTAGCAGTTTTATTAATTGAGCAAAAAGACTTTGCGTGGGGCACGTCCAGCCGCTCTAGCAAAATGGTACATGGCGGGCTGCGCTACATTGCCTCAGGTGACTATAAAACCACTTTGCTGAGCGTCCGTGAGCGCGAGCGCATGCTAAGCGAAGCAAGTGGTCTCGTCAACGAGATGCATTACGTCATGCCGCATTATAAAGGCAAGTTTCCACCGCCATGGATATTCAATACCTTGCTACGTGTCTACGATGGGCTCGCGGGCAAGCGCTACTCTAAATACGTTAAAAAAGACGCTTTTTTACAGCTTAATCCGCACATCAAGCAAGAAAAATTTTTGGGCGCCAGTCAATTTAGCGATGCAGTGACCGATGACTCACGCCTTGTGATGCGGGTACTTGATGAGGCGATTAATGACGGCGCGCAGGCGATTAACTACCTTAAAGCTGAGTCGTTAATTACTAATGAGCAAGGCTTGGTCGTTGGCGCTACTCTATTAGATACTTCTGCTGAAGATAGCAATCATACTTACGATATTCATGCCAAAGTGGTGGTCAGCGCGACGGGTGCTTGGGCGGATACTCTAAGAATGCAGGCAAGCAAACAAACAGAACAAACCTTTCATAAACAAATTCGCCCGTCGCGTGGTAGCCATCTGGTGGTCAGCCAAGAGCGCCTACCAATCAAACAAGCCTATACTTTTTTGCACCCTATCGACAAAAGAGCCGTTTTTGTCTTTCCATGGGAAAACCGTACCGTCCTTGGTACCACCGATTTGGATCATCCGCCATTAGACGATAACGAAGTCGGTATCACTAATGAAGAGGTGGATTACCTATTGGCAGCGACCAATAATCTCTTTGATAATGTAGACATTAGCCGCAAGGATGTCATCAGCTCATGGGCAGGCGTGCGTCCACTGATTTCTGATGGCGGTGATGGTAAGCGCGTCAGCCCGAGTAAAGAAAAACGCGACCATAGCGTTTGGTTGGATAATAATTTAGTGACCGTCAGTGGCGGCAAATTAACCACCTTTCGCCTAATCGCCCTTGATGTACTGAAAGTTTGTCAAAAGGTGCTCGAACTTGATGAGTCAGCTACTCAAGATAATGTCTCATATAGCAGCCAAGTCTTTAGTAATCAACCGCCAACCAATCCCAAATTTTCAACCCTAACACCACTATTGCAACAACGCTTGCAAGGGTTTTACGGTCTACAGCTTGATACCTTATTAGAATTAGCGCATGACGATGATTTGGCTTATGTGACCGATAGCAACACCATTTGGGCGGAAATCCGTTTTGCGGCGCATTATGAGCAAGTCATTCACTTGGACGATTTGTTACTGCGACGCACGCGCCTAGGGTTGATACTGCCACATGGCGCAATGACGCCATTGATTAGCGATAGGCTCAAACAAATATGCCAGCAGGAACTGGGTTGGGATGAGCAAAAATGGCAGCAAGAAGTTGAACGTTATCAAGCCTTATGGCAACGCTATTATCATTTGCCCGCTGCTTAATTTATATGACTACATAGTTAAGGATGACTATGACTTTTGATGACTCTATTTACTTCTTAGCCATAGACAATGGCACCCAAAGCGTCAGAGCACTTATCTTTGACCAATTTGGAACCGAGATTGCCAAAGCCCGCGTCCCTATCGAGCCGTATTTTTCAACGCAGCCCAATTTTGCAGAGCAGCATGCCGACTACTATTGGAAAAAACTAAGCGAGGCTTGCCAGCAATTGTGGCACAACTGCGATATCACGCCCGAGCAAATCGCTGGCGTTAGCCTCGCCACCCAGCGCTATACCATGATATGTTTGGATAAAGACAAACAGCCGCTACGCCCAGCCATTGTGTGGATGGATTTGCGCAGAGGTGAAGCCAATGACATAGGATTTCTCTCGCCACTCACTAAAGTGGTTGGTGTGGGTGAGCTGGTCAATGAAGCTCAGCAAAAAGCCCGCTGTAACTGGCTTGCGCATCATGAGCCAGAAATATGGGCAAAAACCGCTCATTATGTCAATTTGTCCGCCTATCTCACCTATCAGCTGACAGGCGAGCTTATCGACTCCGCCGGTCATGCTTTAGGCTACCTGCCATATGATTACAAAGCCCAAGCTTGGTTTAAGCCAAATAACCTCAAATGGCGACTATTTAGCTGTCGACCCGACCAAATGCCCAAGCTTGTTGCACCGGGGCAAAAGCTCGGGGGTATTACTGCCAAAGCAGCCAAAGCCACTGGTATTTTAGAGGGCACGCCGATGATTGCTGCCGCCAGTGATAAGGCTTGTGAAGCATTAGGCTCTGCGGGTCTCGCAGCAGACACCGCCTGTTTAAGTTTTGGCACTACTGCGACGATTAATACCACGTCGAGCAATTATATCGAGATACTTAAACATATGCCCGCCTACACTGCCGCCGCGCCAAATTACTACAATCATGAGTACATGATTTATCGCGGCTTTTGGATGGTCAGTTGGTTTAAGGAGCAGTTTGCTCACTATGAAGAGCAGCTGGCAAAGACGCAAGGCATCGATACCGAAAAACTCCTCGATCAAGCAGTAAAAGACATTCCAGCAGGCTGTATGGGATTAATGATGCAACCGTATTGGTCACCCGGTGTTCGTCATCCGGGGCTTGAAGGCAAAGGCGCACTCATTGGTTTTGGCGATGTGCATACGCGAGCGCATGTTTACCGCGCTATTCTAGAAGGGCTGGCTTATGAGCTAAAGCTTGGCTTTGATACTATTGAGAAGCGTACAGGCAAACCCATTAAACACCTGCGTGTGTCTGGTGGTGGCTCCCAAAGCGACTCAGCGATGCAGCTCACCGCCGATATCTTTGGTATGACCGCTTATCGACCGCATACTTATGAAGCCTCAGGCTTAGGCGCTGCCATTAACTGTGCGGTGGGACTTGGCGTTTATCCTGATCACGCGACTGCAAGCGAGGCGATGACCCATTTGGGCGATGAATTCTTGCCTATTGACGCCAATGTTCAGCTCTACAAACGCCTTTATAATGAGGTTTATCTCAAAATGTATGAGCGCTTAAAACCTTTATATCAAAGCATTCAAGATATTACGGGTTATCCTACCAAATGATATTATTGTTTGAAATCATTGCTATTTAATGCAGTATGCATACGATTTAACCCTTCTATCAGCAGCGTTTTAGGACACGCTACATTAAGGCGCATTTTAAGATGCCCTTCATCACCGTACTTAATCCCCGCGCTAAGCTCAACCTTAGCGGCTCTCAATTTGTCATAAAGCATTTGATCGTCTTGCGCATATGCCGAGCAATCTAGCCAAATCAAATACGAAGCTTCTGGACGCATCACCTTAATTTTAGGTAAATGATCTTCTAAGAATTGCAGGGTTAATTCAATATTAGCTTCAATATAAGTCAGCGCCTGCGCCAACCACTCACCACCCTCTTCATAAGCCCTGCGCATTGCCGTATAAGCAAATAAATTCAGCTCATGCTCGTCACTTAAACGTTGCTGCTGGTTAATTTTACTCAGTAATGCGCTGCCTTTAGCAAAGATCATCGAGCCTTTGATACCAGCAATATTAAAGGTTTTGGTCATTGATGTCAGGCTAACCACTTTGTGCTCATAGCCTTTTACTAAAGTTAAAAAAGGCGTAAATGTATGCTCTTTCAAGGTTAAATCTTGATGAATTTCATCACTCACAATCGCCACATCGTGCTTTTTGCAGATTAAAAGCAGCGCTTCAAGCTCATCCGCTATCCATACACGTCCGCCCGGATTATGCGGATTACAGAATAAATATAGCTTAACTTTATGCTCGATAATTTTAGCTTCTATATCAGCTAAATCCAGATAGTATCGCCCCTCATTCTCCTGTAATGCAGAAGTCACCAGCTTACGATTATTATCCAAAACCTTGGTCATAAAAGGCGTATAGATAGGATCATTAATGAGTACCGAATCCCCTACCTCGGTAAATACTTTCATCATCAGCACCAAACTTGGCACGACACCCGGAGAAAATAGGATATCCTGCTGCTCCAGCCACAAGTCATAACGACTGCCATGCCAGTCGATAATCGCTTGATACAACGGCTCGGTCGGCACAGTGTAACCCAATATTCCATGCTGCGTTACTTGCTCAATCGCCGCTAAAATAGGCTGGGCGGTCTTAAAGTCCATATCCGCGACCCACATCGGAATCGTGTCATCGCTATAATGCCATTTAAACGACCCCGTATCACGTCTGTCTATTATTTCATCAAAGTTGTACAACACTGGCATTTCCCTTAATTAGAAAAAAACAATACTTTAGGGTACAACATGTATGGCGTCATCGCCAATCGCTTTATGGCGTTTGCATAGATACGCTATGAGGTTAACGCTAGAAAATTGATGCTGTAAAACACTAGAAAGGAGATTTAACGGTTTGATTAGAGTTGAGTGTGTGAGTAGCCAATCCTGCCATTCGCTATTATCTGCCTAATCAATGGCGTGCGGACTAATATGTCTGGATGCGTTGCTGTTACCTCGACACCACTACCAGCCACAGTCTGCATTGACATTGTCGTCAGCAGGATAGCCGCTACTGTCAGGGCTAACAATCAAGATGTATCAAATTTCATGATGCACCTATCACATGGAAAATCATCTTAAACTTAAGAGTTATTTGGGAAATAATATAGTTACTTAGTAGAAATTAATATAATATAGAGCAAACAAAAGGTGATTAAATTATTTATGAAAGCTAAAGACTTAATAGAAGCGGGTGAATTGAAGCACAAGATTCGGACAGTAAAAGATCTTGTTAACTATATAAGTATAAAAGAGAACAAAGACACCTCAAATTATTCTATATTTTTAGGAGCAGGAGCTTCAAAAAGCTCTGGAATTTCAACTGCTTTCGAACTTATAGTTGAATGGATGGAAGAGCTTTACGAAAGATATAACTATAGTTAATCCAGAATAAAAG
>NZ_DKHR01000010.1:0-21595 GCF_002453835.1 Psychrobacter sp. UBA6739 | reverse complement strand
CGATTTCACTTTGATAGCCGTTTGGCATTTTCATAATAAAATCATGAGCAAAGGCATCTTTTGCGGCGCGCTCAACCTCCGCTTGGGTCTTATTGGCTAAGCCACCATAAGCAATATTGTTAAATACCGTGGTATTGAACAGAACTACTTGTTGATTGACCATCGCAATCTGCGCCCGTAAGCTCTCAAGCTTAATGTCTTCAATCGGTATACCATCCAAGGTAATTTGCCCAGAAGAGGTCGATAAGGTGCGCGTCAGTAAGTTTACTAAAGATGACTTACCAGCACCACTTCGCCCTACCAATGCAACCGTCTCACCCGCTCTTACATCTAACGTAAAGTCACGCAAAGCGACCGTTGAGTCAGGATAGACCAGACTGACATTATCCAGCTTGATTTCGCCCGTCAAAGCAGGGCTAAGCACACCAGTATCTGATTCTTCTGGCTCATCTAACAAGGCAAAAATCGACTCACCTGCCGCGATACCTTTTTGTAGTTTTTGATTGATGTCAGTCAATGAGCGTACCGGCTTGCTGAGCAAACCTGCAGCCGCGATATATGAGATAAACTCACCCGCTGAGATATTGTCTATCACCGATGGGCGTAGTGCGAGCCACACCACAACTGACATGGCGACAGCCATTAGCAGCTGTACTGCTGGCGTATTGATACTGTTGGTCACCACGACCTTCATGCCTTGGCGTAAGTTCTTTTTCGATGTTTTATCGAAGCGTGCGGCTTCGTATGCTTGACCGCCATAGTTTTTGACAACCTGATAGCCACCAATCACTTCATTGGTAATATGGCTGACATCACCCATCGTCTCTTGA
This sequence comes from Psychrobacter sp. UBA6739, assembly GCF_002453835.1. NCBI lineage: Bacteria > Pseudomonadati > Pseudomonadota > Gammaproteobacteria > Moraxellales > Moraxellaceae > Psychrobacter > Psychrobacter sp. UBA6739. The sequence continues at coordinate 20,765 of NZ_DKHR01000010.1, read as the reverse complement.
ATACCCTTAGACAACTTTAGATAACGCTTTGAGGCGATGCGAATAAGCCACAATATTGGCGGTAGCACAACGAATAAAATCAACGTCAAACGCCAATTGCTATAAAGCAAGAAACCTATCAAGGCGACGACTGTCAAACCATCCCGCAGTAGCGTCTTCATAGAGTCTGTACTAGCGGCGGTGACTTGCTCAACATCAAATATCAGCTTGGATGAAATGGTACCAGCAGGATTGGCTAAGTAAAAAGAGCTTGGCAGACGAAGCAATTTATTAAAGACTTCCACTCGCAGCTCATATACCAAATTACGTGAGACCAGAGCAGAATAATAATTACCCAAAAAGCTACCAACACCACGGACAAAAAACAGACCAATGATCAATAATGGAAATAAATCCTGTTTGCTTTGATCGTTCTGATTAATGGCATCGGTGATGTATTGAAGTAATTTGGCAATCCAAATCTCTGTCGCCGCATTAATCGCAAAGCCCAACACAGTAAGCATTAATGCCCACCAGTATGGTTTTAGATAACTCAGCAAACGCAGCAAGGTCTTATGTTTAGGTATGTTTGACGGCTCTGCTGATAATTTTTTAGCAGCAGTTTTTGCAGAGTCAGGTTGATATGCTTGGCTCATAAAAGCCTCAATTTGGGGGTCATAACATGAATGGACTGCGTTAAAATCACAGTTTTATAAGAGCATCTATCAATGGCACTAAAGTAGCTATAGGCTACTGCGGTAACGGCTGACCAAGTGGCACGACCGTACTGATATTAAGATTCAAAAATCCCAGTTTACCCGCAATGTCCATCACTCGCACAACCGATTGATGGGTGGCATTGGCATCCGCAGCAATAACAAATAGCATGTCACGATTACTACCAGCTTCTTGTTGTAGCATACTGGTCAACTCTGCCTCATTACTACTGGCAAGCGTTATACCGTTCACCAGATAACTGCCATCTTCTTGTACTGCCACTTCGATACTGTTTTTCTCTTCTGTCAGCGCGACACCTTCAGCTTCAGGAAGAATAATATTTAAACGACTAAAATGATTAAACGACGTGGCTAACAGCAAAAACACAATCAAAAATAATAAACAGTCAATCATCGGGGTTAAGTTAATTTCGAGCGGCTCAACAGTCGGTTTTCTAAAGCGCATATCACTCTCTTTAATTTACTGAATACTCATGTGCTTGATGGATTATTATAGCGTGCTGAACAGTCACAAATACTAAAAAATAAATGCTAAGAAGTGACGGCAACACCATTATTTGAGCTTAACCCATCCACTGCATACTCATTATCTACAACCTCAGCCGATGGCGCACGATGTGCAGGCACATTCAAGCCAGCAGTAGACGTATTTTCCAGCAAATGATAATCATACAACTCTTGAATCATTAGCCCCGCTTGCGTCTCAAACTGGGCATTAATATCGATAATACGGCGCTGAAAATAACGATAGGCAACCAGTGCTGGAATAGCCACGATCATACCAGCAGCAGTCGTAATCAACGCTTGTGACACACCAGCAGCAAGCATCGTTGGGTCTTGCATCGCCCCATCGGTAATCGCCAAAAATGACGAAATAATGCCTAACACCGTGCCTAACAACCCCAGTAGTGGCGCAATCGCCCCTATGGTCCCAAGCATATTGATGTTTTTTTCTAACTGATGCACTTGTACGCTAGCGCGGTTTTGCATATGCATCGTCATCGAGTCTAAGCCATATTGACGATACAGCAGCCCTGTCGCTAAAATATCTCCCAAAGGTGTTTTTTCTTTGACATTCATCAACTGTGTACGACCAATATCCCCATTCTCACGTAAGCGCGTGATTAGCTGTTCGCGCAATCTACTCGGAGCAACTTTATTAAACTGTAAGGTGTGACTACGCTCGATGATGATAACCAATGCCAATATTGAGCACACCACGATAGGTGTCATCAACCAACCACCCGCTTTTACCAACTCCCACATATTGACTCTCTTTTATATTTTTATAAAAATAGCGGCTATCAAAATATCTTAAATTTACAGTATCATGACAAACTTGTTAGCGATATCAAGCCTGTGCTTCTATGTGCTTAATTAAAGCTGCTAACTGATCTTGGTTATGGAAAAATATCTCAACACTACCTTGACCATCTTTTTTGTGTTTGAGTTTGACTTCAGCCCCTAACATATCTGTCAGTCTTTGCGTCAAGCGCTCAACCTCACGAGATTGCGTTTGCTCAGCACGATTGGCTTTCGGTACAGGCTGCAAGATCGATTTAACCAACTTTTCAGCGTCGCGTACCGTCATACCGCCGTCGATAATTTTTTGCGCGATAATCGGCTGCTGCTCAGAGGATAATGCCAAAAGCGTGCGCGCATGACCCATATCTAGGGCGCTATTTGCCAAATGATCTTTGACGGTATCATGCAGCTGATTGAGACGCAGCAGGTTTGATACGGTGGTGCGCGCCTTGCCAACGACTTCGGCAATCATCGCATGACTCATACCAAATTCAGTATGAAAGCGTTGTAATGCAGCGGCCTGTTCAATCACGGACAAATCTTCACGCTGGATATTTTCAATCAAGGCCAGTGCGATGGCAAGCTCATCCGATAAAGCACGTTCAATCGCTGGAATGACAGATTTACCTGCCATTTTTGCCGCTCGCCAGCGACGCTCGCCAGCAATGATCTCATGGGTAACGAATGCTTCACTCTTGTCTTCATTGGCCAATAACGGACGGATAACGATCGGTTGCATAACGCCATGCTGCTCAATCGAAGAAGCCAGCTCTGCAAGCGCCGTTTCACTCATATCACGGCGCGGCTGATACTTACCCGCTTGCAAACGCGTGACATCTATTTGCACCAAGCTGATCTGGTCTTCAGAGGCACTGGCATCCGTTCCATTAACACGACTCTTATTAACCGTACCTTTATTTATCGTGCGCGGCGACCGTGTGGTTCGACTGCTGGCAGTGGTGTCAGAGGCAATAGCTTTGGCCGTTGGTTTTTCACTGGTCTCATTACTATCAGATTGAGCAGGCGTGCTAATATTTAATCTATCAGCGTTTAGCGTTTCAGCTGGCAAAGTACTCTCACGCGCCGCCATGTCGTCTTGCAAGGCAGAGGCGGTGATTTGCTTTTCTTTTTTGATTGACCCCAATAAGGCATCTAAGCCTCGATTGGCAGCCAACCCTCTTTTCTTCGCCATGATTACCTATCCTCTAACGCTAAAATAAAAGCCAAATAATTATTAATACAGCTTACTCATTACTTATAAATACGATATTCAATGTTCGATATCTGTTTGGTCGCTTGTGCTTACAGTCTATCGTTGGCACTAAAAAAATATTAGTCACTTTGTTTCATGACTTCAGCCGCCAATTTTTGATAAGCGCGCGCACCTTTTGACCATCTTTCATAAGCGATGACTGGCAAACCATGTGCTGGCGCTTCTGCCAAGCGAATATTTCTTGGAATATGGGTTTTATACATAATATCGCCAAAGTGAGCTTCAAGCTCGGCAGACACGTCGCGAGCCAGTGTATTGCGTGCATCAAATAATGTTCTCACTACACCACGAATGTATAGCTTCGGATTCAACTCGGTTAAACGCTCAATCGTCTGCGACAAATCAGCCAAGCCTTCTAATGCATAATATTCGCACTGCATGGGAATAATAACGCTATCTGTAGCAACTAACGCATTAATCGTCAACAAATTCAAACTGGGTGCACAGTCTATAACCACATAATCGTAAGCAGGTTTTTTAGCAGCTATCTGATCATTAACCAAAGCCACCATTGCTGTTTTAAACAGCTCATGACTATCGGTCTTATTCATCAAGGTAATATCCATGCCAGCCAAATCACGATTGGCACCGATCACATCAAACCCCGCCGGACTAGTAACAATAGCATCAGACAGCGACACCCCATCCAATAATACGTCAGCGATAGTTAGCCCAAGCTCGTTTTTATCAACACCCGTACCACTGGTAGCATTGCCTTGTGGGTCTAAGTCAATCAGCAGTACATGCTTGCGCTTCGCAGCCAAGCTGGCGGTCAAATTCACTGCCGTCGTGGTTTTACCCACGCCGCCTTTTTGATTCGCAATTGCTATGATTTCCATACACTCACTCAATTTAATTAGGGTCTATTACTATTGTTTTACTTTTGGCTTACACAATCGATTTTTCACTAAACTTTGCATAGCATAGTACTCATAAGTGTAAACAGTACGAGTATCTCTATACAATTAGCACTATCTGTATCACCATATTTTGAATATCTTGCCATTCAGATATCAACAAAACCATGTGTCACCGACATGTATCATTTAAAAGGTGTTCATAGCTTAGACATTTTTATAGGACAATTCAATTAAATGACGACTATCATGTAAACGAGGCACTTTAAGCTTAATCGTCTTAATATGCCAGTCATTGTCCAGCGCTTGTAGTTCTTCATCGCTTGGCGCTTTGCCTTTCATCGCGCACAGGTAACCGTTATCTGCTAAGCGCGGCTGAGCCACTTCGACAAAATCGATCAAACTGGCAAAAGCTCTAGAAGTCACAACGTCATAGCTGGCTTCATGCGCCTCGATACGAGAAGCAATTGGCTGCATATTATTCAAGCCAAGCTCACTGCTGATTTGCTTAATAAAACGAATTTTTTTCTGATTACTATCAAGTGCGGTGCATTGACGCTCTGGCTGACAAATCGCAATGATAACCGCTGGCATCCCTGCTCCTGTGCCAATATCTAACAGTGACCCTGACGGTAAATGCGTTATAATAGCCAAACAATCAATTATATGTTTGATTAAAGCCTCTTCTGGATCAGTGATGGCGGTCAGATTATACGCTTTATTCCACAACAAAAGCTGGTCTAAGTACAATAATAATGTGCGCTGCTGCGTCTCACTCAAGGGTAGACTAAGCTCATCGACCGCTTGAGCCAAGGTATTCGCCAGCGCTGGCAACTGTGCGCCAAGCTTTACAAAGCCAGTCGGATCAATACGGATATTGCCCGTGTTAGCAGAGGATGAAGATGTTTTAGTAAAGTCTGACATACAACGAGTTATCCAGTTTTGACATGTGAACCGTCTATTTTATCATGCAGTCTGCCCATTGAATAGTTGCAGATTGCGCCAATGTGAGACATCTTATACTATCTGAGCCTATATTGAGGCGTTATTGTTCTTTAATCACGTCAAATGGATGATGAATGATTGCTTATATAGGCGTTTTTAACAAAGCTTGCTAATGATACAAAACTGCTTTTAATGATTTATTTAAAACACCGTTTTATCTTGTAAGATGTTTTTATGAACGATGCAAATTAACTAGAAAAAACCAAGTATTAGCACTCATTAGTAAACTTAATAGCACTTAATAACACTTAATAACTACGCCACTTTCTACAAACGATATAATTTATACCTATGACCAAACAGCCACACATTCCTACCTCTCAATTATCAAGAGACGCTAATAAAAAAGACGCTAATAATATGGCAACACCCATCATTGAATTAAAAAGTACCAAATCAGCAACACCGAATACACCGCATCCATGCTTTATTGATATCAAGCAGCGCTGCCTTGTCACCGCTGAGCAACTAAAACGCTATAGCGACCCTGATGAATTACCCTCGGATACCCGTACGGCACCAGATCTAGACGTGGGCTTTGGTCAGCAGCGTGCCCTAAAAGCCTTACAAACAGCTTTGGATATCAAAGCCAGTGGCTATCATGTGTTTGCTGCTGGTGAAAATGGCTTGGGCAAACGCACCGTCATCAGCCGCTTGCTAACGCGCATTGCCGCCGATGCATCCACACCTGACGACTGGGTATATGTGCATAATTTCACCGATCCACGTACCCCTTTAGCGCTGCGACTACCTGCGGGGCAAGCCTCCTTATTGCAGCAGCAAGTCAATCAATTATGGCAACAAGCCAAAAAACGATTGAGCCAACGCTTTCGTAGTGACCAATATCAAAGCAAAATCGAAGCCATCAAAAATGACACACATCAAAAAGAAAGTCAGGCTTATGATGTGCTCAATGCGGAAGGCAAACAATATGATTTGGCGTTGACGTTTCGCTCCTTTGATAATAAAGCGGTGTTTGTACATCCCAGTCAACTCGCGACAGAAACTAGTGGTGGTGATNNAAGCGAGCATTTCTAACACCGAGTATAACGATCCTACGAATGCAGAGCAGAATGAAAACAATACTGAATACGGCAATAGTGAATACGAAGCTGAGCTAAATAACTTTGTCCAAAAAAACCATATGCAAAAACGCTTAAGTCAGTTGACCATCGCGTTAGAGCAGTTAGAGGACGAAGCCAATGATGCGATAGAAGCTCTGCATCGCAATATTGCACGTCGTGCACTGCAACCGTTATTTGCCCCTGTTTATGAGCAATTTGCCAGTCACCCGCTGGTCATTGACTATCTCAAGACCGTATTTGCCGACATGGTTACGCATGTCGAGCGCATCGTCAATGGCGATGACGAAGAGTTTGTAACGGCAGTTTTGGCCACGACCCCAAGTCGCTATGCGGTCAACGTCATTGTCAGTCACACCCCAGAAGATGGTGCACCCGTCATCTTTGAGGACTTACCGACGCACTTGAACTTGTTGGGTCATGTCGAGCAAATCACCCAATTGGGCACGGTCACCACTGATGTCAGTATGATTCGAGCAGGTGCTCTGCACCGTGCCAATGGTGGTTATTTACTATTAGAAGCGAGTCACTTACTTGAGCATCCGTATGCCTGGCAGGGTCTCAAGCGCGCGCTACAATCACGCAAAATCAAACTCTCAAGCCTTGAACAAATGCTGACCTTAACAGGCAGCTTATCATTAGCACCTGCCCCCATTGACCTTGATGTTAAAGTGATTTTGCTTGGTGAAGCTGATTTATATTATGAGCTGTTAGAGCTTGAGCCTGAGTTTGATGCGGTCTTTAAAGTACGTGCGGATTTTCACGATGATGTGCCTCGCAGCAGTGAGCACGAATTGGCGTTAGTCGCAAAAATGGCTGACATCATTGATTATGCCAATCTCTATCCGTTTGATCGTAGCGCGCAAGCTGCCCTACTTGAGCATTTAAGCTTACAAGCAGAAGACCAAGACCGCTTAAGCTTGCACAGTGATTTATTAATCAAGCTATTGCATGAGTCTAACCGCCACGCGCATTTAAGCGGAAAAAACATTGTTAATGCCTATCATGTCACACAAGCCATCGATGATATGGACGAGCGTTCAGGATACCTGCGTGACCTCTATTGGGATGAGCTAAAAAACGGTCAGCAGCTTATTCAAACTCAAGGCAGCGCTGTCGGACAAGTCAATGCACTGACAGTGGTCAGCTATGCCGATAGCGAGTTTGGCATGCCCGCCCGCTTGACTGCCGTCATTCAACCAAATATCGGTACAGGTGAGATTCTCGATATCGAGCGTGATGTAGATTTGGGCGGTAGTTTACACGCCAAAGGCATGCTGATTATGACCAGCTATTTGCGCGCGTTATTCAGCCAACATCATGCGCTCAACTTTAGCGCCTCGCTCGCTTTTGAGCAAAGCTACGCCCACATCGATGGCGATAGTGCCACCGTCAGCGAAGGCTGTGCGCTGCTATCTGCCTTAGCAAACGTCCCGATTGATCAATCATTTGCCATTACTGGCTCTATGAACCAATTGGGCGAAGTGCAAGCGGTTGGTGGCATCAATTCTAAAATTGCTGGATTCTTTGATGCATGCCGCGAGCAAGAATTGACTGGGCAGCAAGGCGTGGTCATTCCAATGGCCAATGTCAAACAGCTCATGCTGCGTGACGACATCATTGCTGCCGTCAAAGCGAACGAATTTCATATTTATGGTGTCTATACACTGAGCGAAGCATTGACGCTGATGACTGGTTTACCTATCGATACCATGAATAAAAAAGGTCGCTATCGTAAAGACACGTTGTTTGGCAAAGTCTTAAGTCGTCTGATGTTATGGGATGAAAATCAAGATAGCAATGACGATGGTATTGATGATAAAAAGTCCAAAAAGAAAGATAAAAAGAAGCAGAAAGCAAAACGTCAAAAAAAACGGGACAAGAGAAAAAAAGAAAAATGTAAAGACAAGGCGGAGCATAACGAAGTCGTTATAAATGATGATCAAGGTATCAATCAAAGCCTCAATCAAGGTATCGATAACAATGCCACTAAAACGCCCATTGACGCCCTATAAGCTGATTTATAGTAAAATGTAGCTGTATCAAAACCAATCAATAAGTCAGTGTGCTAATTGAAGACATGCCCTAGACGCTACGATGCTTTTCTGCGATGATGAATGGTTAATACTCCGCTAAGCTATACAAAAGCCAACTCGTAATTTCATAAAGGTTATCGCTTAATGACTGTACATTCTACTGACGCCGACCACTCTCATGCTCAAACTAACTCTGTTGAGCAAGCTAATACTGTAGCGGCAGCGGACAGTCATGTCTCAGGAGATAGCCACGTCTCAGGAGATAGTAACGATAATCGCCATGGCGCGGCGACGACGGCGCGCCAGTGGCAAGTGCTATCGCAACTACAGCGCAACCGCTGGGTGGGCACAACCCATATCTACGAGCAGCTGATGATGGCAGGCTTTGACATCAGCCTGCGCACCGTTCAGCGCGACTTAAATGCGCTGGCAAAACGCTTTCCCATAGAGAAAAACAACGCCAACCCACAAGGCTGGCGCTGGCGTGATGACGCGCCACTCCAAAGCTTACCGCACATGAATCTATCGCAAGCAGTCGCCTTTAATATGGTTGAAGCCAATCTAACTCAGCTACTACCACCTGTTATTTTAGATGAATTATTTCCATGGTTTGACTTGGCAAGGCGGCAGCTAAAAAACAGTAAAGTCACCCATTCATGGATCGATAGAGTGCGTATTGAGCCTGCCACTCAGCCATTAATCGCGCCGCATATTGACTTGGATAGCAAAGACAATATTTACCATGCGCTATTTTATCAATTACAAATCAAAGCCTGCTATACCCGCAGCAATAAATCACAGGCCAGTGAATATCTTTTGAATCCTATAGCTATCATCCAGCGCGGTGTGATTATTTATCTGCTGGCAACTCGTACTGATGATCCAAACTTTACCATTCGTACCTTTGCCCTACATCGATTTGCTAGCGTTGACATTCTCGAAAGCGCCGCACAAACACCTGAGAGTTTCCAACTCGATACTTATTTGGATGCGGGTGGTATGGGCTTTAGCCACCCCTTATTCGGTGAGCTGCCTAATCATGGCAAAAACACCGCTATTGAGCTACAATTCACCAAACAAGCGGGCAAAAGCCTGACTGAAAGCAAGCTCAGTGACGATCAAACTGTTACGTTGGATGATAACACGCTGACCATTCAAGCCACTGTCAACCTAACTTCGCAACTGGTTTGGTGGTTACGTGGTTTTGGCAATGGTTTATTGAATGCCAAACCAGCATTGTTACATCAAGCCGTATTGGATAAGTTTTTTGATCATAAATAACAACTGCGGGTAATGACGTTCAAATTTAACCGTATTCAGACGATTACCACTATTTAAAAATGAAGAACGAAAGTAGATAAGGAATGTTATGCCGACCACTGCCTCATTGCCATTACTGTCAGACAGTTTAAGAGGACTGGGCTTAGACGCGGGAACCTTATTTTTTGCGCTAAACTATGAATTTACCAAGATTGAGCCAAAAGGCATGTTTAAGCGCTTTAAAAAAAACCAGAGCGCTATTGATATTGATTTGGCTTGCGTACTATATGACGACAATTGCACCATCAGTGATATCGTTTGGTTCAAACAATTGCGCGATAAAGCGGAATCAGTGAAACATCAAGGCGACAGTCTCAATGGCAAAGATCGCGGCGAACAAGCGATGTATTTGGCACCTCTTGACCAAGAGCAAATCAGGCTTTACTTAGATAAAATCCCAGCGCATATCACCCACATTGCTATGATAGCCAACTCTTACCACGGTCATCCGTTTTCAAGAGTCAAAAAAGGCGAGATTCATCTAAGTGATGATGAGGGCAATCGTTGTTTTGAAGTCAATCTAAAGCAACTGCCACGTGATTGTACGACGCTGTGGGTGGCACATTTACGCCGAGAAGTGGATGATTGGCATCTCACGCTGCAAAACCTACCCCTTCCTGCCGAAGATTTAGCAACGGCGGCGCAGCAAGTTGCCCATGAATTGGCCCGTGCGCTACCCATTCCACAAGCTATCTAAATACCATAAAATATCCGTTTATTGCTAATAAAAAGGGTGCAACGTTCTGATAACGTTGCACCCTTTTCTTACATATCCATTTTTTGAAACCTAAAGTAACCACTATAAAAAACTTACAGTGGCTCACCGCAATGTGGGCAAAAGTTCTTTTGTCGTTCTTCCACTTCTCTTTCACGGCGCTCAAGCTCTTGTTCGCGTAATACCTGTAATACGATATTTTGTGCCTGCTCTTTATCCAGTCCCAGCTCACGGCGAATCTTATCGATCATCATCTGATTTTTCACCAAATCAAAATCACTATCAATCAACTGTGCTCGAAAGTCCTGTTCAAGCTCTTCACGGCGCTGAGCAAGCTCATTTGCCAAACCAGTCGCTAAAATACCTGCAGGTAATGCCGCCAGACCCACACCTAATATGGTAATAACCGCACCCAATATTTTACCCGCATTGGTAATCGGCGTAACATCGCCATAGCCCACCGTCGTTAGCGTCACCACCGCCCACCACATCGCTTTAGGTATCGACTCAAATTCTTCTGGCTGGGCGTGGTTTTCAACCAAGTAAATGCCACTAGATGCCGTCACAATCATAATTATTAAAATAAAAATAACCGCTTGGAACGAGCCTTTTTCTTTGCTGATGACCACCAATAAGATGCGTAACGAAGCAAAATAGCGTGTCAGTTTGAGAATTCGGAATAAACGTAAAATACGTAAAAAGCGTAAATCAATCGTAACAAAGAAATTCAGGAAAGCTGGCGCAATGGCGACTAAATCAATCAACGCAGAAGGACTTTTCAACCACTCCCAACGCTGACGCCAAGTGGTGTTATCTGGTTTTTCCTCTGCCACACTCCACAAACGCAGCAAATACTCAATAGAAAACACCACGATAGAGAAATTTTCAAACCAAGTAAAATACTCTTGATAAGGGTAATACCAACTGTCAACCGACTCAGCAATGACCGCTGCTACATTGGTCATGATTAAAAATATTAAAAAATAGTCAACGCAACGGCTAAACAGCGTATCGTGCTCATCATTTTGCAGAATATCGTAAACGAAAAGACGCAAGCGCCGTATAGATTGGAATAGCATGCCGTCCCTATGCGGTGAAACACCGGTCTTATATTAATAGAATAAAGCAGTCATCACAGAATATGACATTAATTCTCGGTCACCATCAGTATTTTATACCCATCACTACTTAGCGATTTAGTGCTCTTAGAGTATTACTAATGAAAGGACTGGCTTATTTAGTATGAATCATGATCGGTGATTATACTAAATTTAAATAATACATGTAGGCAAACAAAATTAGCACCAGCACAATGGCGATGATAGCAAAGCGTAAAAATCGTTCGTCAGCGCGTAATTGCTGACTGATATCTTGAGCAGGCAGCAAAAATAAGTTGCATTCAGGACAGCAAGAGTCCATCCGATCCAATATCGTTACAGAACGTGCGTTTGTGCAGCGTAGAGGAGAATTACTACAATAGCCAAGCATAATATATTACCCCTCTTTTCCCAATCTCGTTATTCATTCGAAAAGTAATGAGACTATCATTACCGACTCTAAGTTTTTGACATTTTAACATTCTAAAAATATCAGCGAGAGTTTAACATCATTGACTATAGCCCAAACTCTAACTCATTACATCTATATAACATCGGTATGACAGAACCTAAGTCCTGCCTCACAAACACTAACTGTCCTAAATAATTTTTAATTACCTCGACAAATATACCTTTTACGATAAATTTATGCCATAAAAGCCATTAATATGCGTTTAAAACCTTACAGTAAATATGGTTTTGTATTATAATAGCGTTGTAATGTTACAGGTTAGTCAATAATCATAACATTGTGTATCGGTACCTAATGTCATCCCTCGTTAGATAGCCACCGATAATCTTCTATCACGTTAAGGAATCAAATGATGAAACTACAATCCCTAGTTTTAGCCACTGCTACTGCACTTACTATGACCACAGCATTTGCTGTACCAGCTGGTACTTGGTCTGTCGCTGCTGGCGCTCACATGGTTGACCCAAAGAGCGATAACGGTACTCTGGCAGATGGCACTATTGGTGTCGACGTAGACAGTGATGTTCAACCAACCATTAGCGGCGAATATTTCGTTGCCAATAACATTGGTATTGAATTACTAGCGGCTACACCATTCCATCATGACATTACCTTAACTGCTGGCGATGCTACTATCGATGCTAAAACTCAGCATTTGCCACCGACTCTATCGGTACAGTATCACTTCGATGGCTACAACATGCCTATGAATGTGAAACCATTTGTTGGTGTTGGTGTGAACTACACTACTTTCTTTAAAGAAAAAATCTATAGCGATGCTTTCGAAAAATTAGAACTTGATGACAGCGTTGGCGTTGCTGGTCACATTGGTCTTGACATACCTTTTGCCCCAACTGAATACTTCCGTATTGATGCTCGCTATATGGACATCAAAACAGACGCCAGCGTAAAAGCTAATGGTGAGACCATTGAACTTGGTGAAGTTGACATCAGCCCTTGGGTATATGGCGTTGCTTTTGTTAAGACTTTCTAATATAACATAAAGTAATGTGAATAAAAAAAGCTGGCTTAATCGCCGGCTTTTTTGTATCTAAAGTTTAAGCGGCAATGATTATAGATAAAACGATTGTGCTAAAGTCATTAACTGCTAAAAATCTGGTGACTATTAGTATCAAATTTTAATCATAAAAAAAGACCATCCTAAGACAGTCTTCTTTTTTCAGAGCCTTTCAGTACAAACGATTCTTATAGCAAAATACGGCGCGGATCAGCCAGCAATGTTGCGATATAGCGGGTAAATACGGCAGCATCTGCGCCATTAATCACACGGTGATCGTAAGACAATGATAATGGCAACATGAGACGCGGCTCAAAGCTTTGCTTCTCAGCATCCCAACGTGGCTGCATGCTTGCCTCAGACACACCTAAAATACCCACTTGAGGCCAATTTACTAATGGCGTAAAGGCAGTACCACCCAAGTTGCCTTGGCTTGATATGGTAAAGCTTGCGCCTTGCAAATCTTTAGTAGTGAGTTTTTTGTCACGCGCTTTTACCGCAAGCTCACCAATTTCAATGGCGATTTGCTTCAAGCCTTTATCCTGCACATTCTTGATAACAGGTACGATGAGACCATCATCCGTTGCCACCGCGATGCCCATATTGACACTTTTACGCAAGATAACTTGGGTATTGTCATCGTTTAAATGACTGTTAAAACGTGGATGCTGCGTTAACGCATAGGCCGTCGCTTTGACCACGAACGCTAAAATCGTGAAGCCGATACCTTCTGCTTTCATGCTACCTTTTAGCTCGCCACGCAGTTTTTCTGTCTCAGTGATATCAGACAAATCAAACTGGGTCACTTGTGGCAACAAGGTATTGTAGTTGAGCTGCGGTATCGAGACTTTTTGTAGACGGCTAAGGTCTTGGGTTGTTGTTTCACCCCAAATCTCAACGTTACTCATGTCAGGTAAGCTTGGCAGGCTAGCGCTGGCTACATTGCCACTGGCAGGCGCCGCTTTTTGAGTGCTTAAGCTTTCTTTAACATGCGCAAACAAGTCTTCTTTTAGAATGCGATCATTTAGCGCTGAACCATTCACTTGGGTGATATCGACACCTAACTGACGCGCCAGCTTACGTACGGCTGGACCTGCATATACGTCAACCAACTTTTCATTGACCTGTGCTTCAGTCAACTTGTCAGCTTGCTTACTAGCGACCGCATTAGGCGTTGACGGTTTTTCTGCCTGTTTTGGCTCACCCGTTGTTTTGGCAGCAGCTTTCTCTTCTAATTTGGCTGGTGCTGAATGCTTTGGCTCAGTGCTATCTGATGTAGACTCACTTGTATCAGCAGCATCTGCACCACTACTCATGATAACGATAAAGTCTTGACCATTAGCAACCATGTCACCTGTTTCAACCAGTATTTTTTCAATCTTACCAGCGACTGGTGCGGGTACTTCTACCGATGCTTTGTCAGATTCAATCAATAGGATTGATTGATCCGCAGTCACGATGTCACCAACACTGACCATGATTTCAGAAACTTGCGCTTCATCGACACCTAGATCAGGTAATGCATGAGTGGTCGATTTACCAGCGTTAGACGCAGGCTTGTCATTAGAGTCAGACGAGGCTGATTCAGTTGCCGCAGGCTCAGCCTTTGTTTCTGGCTTAGCAGCCGTTTCATCTGCCTTTTGCTTCTCGTCAGCAGCGCTATTTTCTTTAGTGTCTACATTGCTTTCTGCACTGTCTTCTACGCTTTCAAGCTCGATAAGCACCATACCTTCACTGACCTGATCACCAACAGCAACGCTGATTTTGGTGACTTTACCAGCAGCAGAGCTTGGCACTTCAACCGAGGCTTTATCAGATTCTAATAGAATGATGTTGTCATCTTTTGCGATGACATCACCCACTTCTACCATAATTTCGCTGACTTCGGCGCTATCAACACCCAAATCGGGGGCTTTAATATCCATGATTTATCTCCTAGTCTTATGATTATTATTCTTTGACATCACCGTTATTAAGTAAAGTCGCATCCGCTTGATCTTCAGCCCGACCCTCATTGCTGATTTCATCATCATCTTCAGCGACAAATTCAGGGACAGGATTTGGATTGACATTACCAGGTGCTGGTGCATCGGGAGAATGATCATAATAAGGCTGTTGTTGCCATGCAGGTGGCTGATCCACATCGATGCCTAAGCTTGAAATAGCATCTTTCACCAAACGCATCTCAACTTCACCCTCATCCGCTAGGCGTTTGAGCGTCGCAACCACGATATGAGCCGCATCCACATTGAAGAAACTACGCAAATTTTCACGAGTATCAGAACGACCATAGCCATCCGTTCCTAAAGTCGTATAAGGACGATTATCTGGCAACCAAGCACGGATTTGCTCTGAATAATTGCGCATATAGTCCGTAGCCGCAACGACGATACCTTCGTGCGGTGCTAATTGCTCAGTGACCCATGGCACACGCTCTTCGTCCATTGGATGCAAGCGATTGTAGTCATCACAGACCATACCGTCACGAGTCAACTCGTTAAAGCTGGTCACGCTCCAGACGTTGGAGGTGATATTGAACTCATCTTTTAGAATCTGCGCCGCTTTTTGTACTTCACGTAAAATAACGCCAGAGCCTAATAGCTGCACTTGGGTTGAACCATTGTCTTCAAGCAAATACATACCGCGCTTGATGCCTTCCTCGGCGCCTTCTGGCATCGCAGGTTGCTCGTAGTTTTCATTCATTAGCGTTAAGTAATAATAAACGCGCTCGCCTTCACCGTACATACGGCGTAGGCCATCATGCATCACAACCGCTAGCTCATAACCAAAGCAAGGATCATAAGTCACACAGTTAGGCACAACGTTAAATAGAATCTGTGAATGGCCATCTTGATGCTGCAATCCTTCGCCGTTCAATGTGGTACGACCAGCTGTTGCACCGAGTAAGAAACCCTGTGCTTGACAATCGCCTGCCGCCCAAGCCAAGTCACCCACTCGCTGGAAACCAAACATTGAGTAATAGATATACATCGGAATCATCGGCAACGCGTTCACAGAATAACTGGTTGCAAGCGCAATCCACGTACTCATTGCGCCCGCTTCGTTGATACCTTCTTCTAACATGTGACCGTCGATGGCTTCTTTGTAGCCCATCAAAGCTTCACTGTCTTCTGGCGTATATTTTTGACCAACCGCAGAGTAGATGCCCAATTGACGGAACATACCTTCTAAACCAAAAGTGCGTGCTTCATCAGGTACAATCGGCACGACGCGATCTTGGATGTCTTTGTTTTTCAGCATGGCTGACAATAAGCGCACAAATACCATCGTCGTTGATTGCTCTTTACCATTGCTGCCTTTTAATACCCGATCAAACATTGACAGTTCAGGAATATTCAATGGGATATGCCCACTGCGGCGATTTGGCAAATGACCACCTAGCGCTTCGCGGCGACCTTTAAGATACTTCATCTCCGCTGAACCTTCTTCAGGGCGATAGAATGGTAGCGTCTCTAGCTGCTCGTCAGTAAATGGTAAATCAAAGCGATCACGGAAATACATCAACGCTTCTTGATCGAGTTTCTTAATCTGATGTGATTTATTGACCGCTTGTGTTTGAGCCGATAAGCCATAGCCTTTAACGGTTTTGACTAAAATAACGGTTGGCTGACCTTTGGTTTTCATCGCTTCACTGAATGCAGCATACACTTTCATTGGATCATGACCACCACGATTCAAGCGCGAGATATCCTCATCAGATAGCGCATCAGCCATCTCTTCTAACTCAGGATATTTACCAAAGAACTCTTTGCGAGTGAACTCAGCTGTACGGGCTTCGTATAGCTGATACTCACCATCGACCACTTCTTCCATACGATGTTTGAGCACGCCAGTTTTATCATTGGCAAGTAAGCTGTCCCATTTACCACCCCAGATAACTTTAATCACACGCCAGCCAGCACCGCGGAACACAGACTCTAGCTCTTGGATAATTTTACCGTTACCACGGACTGGACCATCAAGACGCTGTAAATTACAGTTGACAACCCAGATTAGGTTATCTAGCTTTTCACGACCAGCGAGAGAAATCGCGCCTAAGCTTTCTGGCTCATCCGTTTCACCATCACCCAAGAATGTCCAAATCTTACGACCTTCTTTCTCTAGCAAACCGCGGTTTTCCATATAGCGATGTACATGCGCATGATAAATCGACATGATCGGACCAAGTCCCATCGATACGGTTGGGAACTGCCAATAATCTGGCATGAGATATGGATGCGGATAGCTTGATAAGCCTTTGCCGCCGACTTCACGACGGAAATTATCCAGCTGATCTTCGGTCAATCGACCTTCTAAATAAGAACGCGCATAAATACCGGGTGCTGAGTGACCTTGATAATAAATCATGTCACCACCGAAATGATCGCTGGCAGCACGGAAAAAATGGTTAAAACCTGTCTCATATAGCGTGGCACTAGAAGCGAATGTCGCTAAGTGACCACCCAAATCGTCGTCATTTTTGTTTGCACGCATGACCATGGCCAATGCGTTATAGCGAATCAAAGCACGGATTTTGCGCTCAATAGTTAGATCGCCAGGGTACATCGGTTCATCTTCAACGGCGATGGTATTGATATAAGCGGTATCGAGACGATTGAACGGCAGGTCTTCTTGAACTGCCATGTTGTATAAAGCTTTTAGCAGAAACTGAGCACGATCTTTGTCTGCATGTTTGATAACAGATTCAAACGCTTCCAGCCACTCTTGGGTTTCGGTGCTATCAGCATCCTTATAATAATTCATCACTATTGTCCTTTTTTATCAGTCAGTCCTGCCCGAAGACAGGATATTATTAAATCAAAGTGTTACTTCAATATTGTCGTGCGGGAATAATTTTCTCAATGACTTCCTTGTTAATTTTAAGAAGTGAGATTTATAGTAGGGTGCGGTTATGCGGCAGTATTTGACCAACTCATAATCTGGAGCAGCCTCACATAGCCAAAATAAAAACAGCGCTACTATCTATCGCATATGAACTGAGTATTTAAAAGTGGTTAGATAATAAAATGCTAACCCAACTTTTATAGTCAATTATCAAATGATAATAACTCTTTATTATAGGCTCTTATGCTGCAGTTGTTTATAGCTGTAAAGAAATGGTGATATGACAAGTATTTTTGAAATAAATAATCATTAGTTTTTTTAGAAATGTTTCAAAGAAATATAAGGATTGTTTGCTAACGAGCTGACATCTATAACTAGATACTGTAGCTGGTCATGAAATATCTGCCATTCATCCACTTCGTAGGACTTTTACGAAATTATTGCTTAATATGTTAAGTTACGTAATATATACATTATTTTAGTTAGTGAAATAATTGAGGACTAGTTAAACGCTTATAGCAAGTTTTAGCTTTTTATAGGGATAACCATATGCATAAAATGCCATACGTTCTAAATTCAATAATTTCACAACTATTCAGTGAATATATATATCGGGTGCTGGCATTGATAGCTGCTACGGGCTTGATGTTGGTTAGTAATGGCGCCTTTGCGGCTGACCCCAATCCTTTTGAGTCTTCTCCAACTTCTGACTTGGCAAGTTGCCCTGTGAATCATAAAATGTACTATATTGGTGCTAATGCTCCTACCCCTACTAAAGACTATCCCGTAACCTCGCAACCTCTTGACTGGACTGCTGGAAGTGATAATAGAACTTTTACTTTTACAGAAGGCTCAGATAAAAAAGCATTTGTAATCTATTTTCCTCTACTTTTGGACTTGAATACTAATTATGGTGGTACCCCGCCCTTCTTTGGTTCTATTAATGGTGCCACTACGTCAGCATTGAATCTAGTCCACAACTCTCCTTCGATCAAAAATAATCATAGTCTGAATGTAAGTATCAATCGATCGGTGAGTAAAGTTGGATACAAGATACAAGATTTAGATTCTACAATTAGTTCTAGACAAGTACCTTATATTGAGGAGGTTGATGTTTCTGCTAATCGAGGACAGTTGACATTTAATACAAGTTTTCATACAAGAAATCCTGCTGGTAATGTTGTGACAGCTCGTTCAGGACTCAACTGCGGTGTTGGAGGATGTACTATAGACGCTGCTTGGAACTACAGTATTGCGAATACTACTCTAAACCTTAAGCACAACAACACTCTTACACAAACAAATAGCCCACACGCTATCGGCTACTCCGACTTTTATTTTTGTCTAGCACCACCGAAACTCATTGTGAAAAAAGTGTTAACTGGTACTCGTTTTAACGACAGTGATACTAAGCGTGACCAATTTAATATTAAAGTAGCTGGTGGAAAATTAACTCCTGATAGTCAAGGCTCTACAGCGTCTTTTACAACAACAGGGGCAGGTTCGACCATAACTAATGGAAGCACTGTTACCCCATTGGAATTAGCCCCAAGTACAATCTATACCATATCTGAGAATATAATAAATGGTGATGCTACTAACTATAATACTAGCTATGTCTGTAGCAATGCAACGACTGGTAGCAACTCAAGCACGCCTTCTGGAAACACAAGCTCTTTTACGTTATCAAACTTAAACTATGGTGACGAGGTTACTTGTATTATTACCAACACACCAAAATCTTATAGCTTTTCAGGCATCGTGTTTAACGACAATGGTAAAATCATAAACCCCACTAAAGACGATGTATCCGATAAATATCTAAATAACAATCTTTACTTCAACGGTAAATACGATTCACCAACTGAATCTGGCATTCCTTTTACTACAGGTCATACTATCACCCTAAATAAATGCGCAGGTGATACGGGCACGTTTACATCTCAAACTATGAACATCAATCCTGATGGAACCTATAGTTTCACTCTGACACCTGCACAGCTTGGAAGCAATACGAGGCTCTGTGCTACTCAGAATGAACCTAATAATTACACATACTCTGTGGACACTACGAGCAATGTGCAACAAATAAACATTAAAAATAATACATTTAATTATCCTGATAACAACTTCGGTGATGTTATTCAAGATAATGCAGCTCTAGTACTGTTCAAGAGTCAATATGTCCATGATTGCAGCTTGACTGACCTGACGACCATTAGTGTTAATTATACGGGTAGCGCCAGTACTGTTTATAGTACAAACCCAATATCTAACATCATACCAGGCCAGTGTATCGCTTATAGGATTGAAGCGGTTAACCGTGGTAATGTGCCTTTGACAGATATCATTATTAGAGACATATTACAGAAAAAAGGAGAAAATGGTGCTCTTGTAACGTCTACTTTAGCCACGCCTACACCTATTGGAGAAAACAGCGGTGTGCCTTCTTTTTCTAATAGCTCAGTATCGATTGGTAATAATGGTCAAGTGCTAACTAATGGCTTCCCGCTAGGAATTACCAGCTCCGATCGCCGTCGAGCTATTCGCTTCAACACCAAATACGGCACTACTGTGAATCCTTAGTAACTATTCCCCCTTGCTATATTATCAACTCTAAAGAATATTTTTTACTGACAAAAGCCCTATCTCTATAGATAGGGCTTTTACCGTTTGTGTACTCCAAAATACCATTTGTCGTTTTTGTGGTGAATATTTGTATTGTTTGCGTGACAATCATATTAAGGAACAATTCTAACTTTATCAGCATCTCTTATTCATAGTTGATTGCAGTTTTTACATTGCATGGGACGAAGTCAAGATTGACTTGATAATAATGGTTTAAGCAAGGAATACGATATGAAAGGTTTTAATTTTTTACGCAGTGCCATATTAGCAAGCTTAGCGTCGGTAATAGCACTAAGTGCTGCTCACGCCAATGATGCCTTAAAAATGGATTTAACAGCCAATCAAGTCACCAAAAACGCTGAAGGTAAGATCTGAACCGCCCCGAGTATATCGGAG
>NZ_DKHR01000015.1:0-93265 GCF_002453835.1 Psychrobacter sp. UBA6739 | reverse complement strand
CATGGGTATTTCCTCTTTTTTTGGGGTCAAATGCTAAGCTCGTATAAATACGATAACAAAGACGATCTTGACCACATTAAGATAATTGTTAAAAGGGTACACATACTAATGTGCAGATATTATAAGAAAATCACCGCCAATAACAAGTCTTTTAACCAATTATTGGCGTATTCTTCTATGACAACATAGAGATAATAGCTACATTGTCATATTTAATAGACGATTACTTACTCGTCATCATCTTTATTGTTGAATTTAGAGATGATGTCAGCAGCAACTGATTTTGGAATCTCAGCGTACTTTTGGAATTCCATTGAATAAGTAGCACGGCCTTGTGACATTGAGCGCATTTGTGTGGCATAACCAAACATTTCTGCTAATGGTACTTCGGCACGGATCTGCTTAGTACCGCCAGGTAGGTCTTCCATACCCTGTACCAAACCACGACGACGGTTAAGATCGCCCATGATATCGCCCATATAATCTTCAGGCGTTTCAACTTCAACTTTCATGATTGGCTCAAGTAGCGCTGGATCTGCTGCCATGAAGCCTTTTCTGAATGCCATAGAACCAGCCATCTTAAATGATAGCTCATCCGAATCGACGTCATGGTAAGAACCGTCATACAAGGTCGCTTTTACGCCAACCACTGGATAACCAGCAAGTACGCCATTTTTCATGCGTTCTCGGATACCTTTATCAACAGCACCATGGAATTCTTTCGGTACAGTACCACCAACAACTTCTTCAGCGAATTCATATTCAGTATCGCCAGCTGGATCAAGTGGCTCAAGACGTAACCAAACGTGACCGAATTTACCACGACCACCAGTCTGACGTACGAATTTGCCTTCTTGCTCAACCGTGTTACGAATCGTTTCACGATAAGCAACCTGCGGCGCACCGATGTTCGCTTCAACGTTAAACTCACGCTTCATACGGTCAACAAGAATCTCTAGATGCAGCTCACCCATACCACTGATGATTGTCTGACCAGATTCTTCGTCAGTGTGTACACGGAACGATGGATCTTCTTTCGCCAAACGACCTAAAGCAATTGACATTCTTTCTTGGTCAGCTTTGGTCTTAGGTTCAACCGCTAGGCTGATAACTGGATCTGGGAATTCCATGCGCTCAAGCGTGATAACATTTTGCTCATCACATAGCGTATCACCAGTCGTTACGTCTTTCATACCGACCAATGCAGCGATATCACCAGTACGGATTTCTTGCAACTCTTCTTGAGAGTTAGCCATCATCTGTACAATACGACCAACGCGCTCACGCTTCATTTTGACTGGGTTATAAACACTGCTGCCTTGCGTTAAAACACCTGAATAAACACGAACGAAGGTTAAGTTACCAACGAATTTGTCATTCATGATTTTAAATGCTAAAGCTGAGAATGGCGCTTCATCTGACGCTTCACGAGTGCCTTCAGTTTCATCTTTGTCATCAAGGATACCTTTAATAGCAGGTACATCCATTGGTGCTGGAAGATACTGAATAACCGCATCCAACATCTTTTGTACACCTTTGTTTTTAAAGGCAGTACCACAAAGTAATGGAATGATTTGGTTATCAATAGTCAGTTGACGAATAGCAACGTTGATCTGCTCTACAGACAACTCGCCATTTTCTAGATACTCATTCATCAATTCTTCTGTTGCTTCAGCCGCATTTTCTACAAGAATCTCACGATACTCTTCTGCTTTTTCTTGTAATTCAGCTGGGATTTCACGCTCTTCAAACTCCATACCTTGAGATGCTTCATCCCAATAAAGAGCTTTCATCGTAACTAGATCGATAACGCCTTCGAAGTCATCTTCTTTACCAATTGGAATAACCAATGGCACAGGATTACCACCTAGACGAGTTTTGATCTGCTCAATGACACGATAGAAATCAGCGCCAACGCGATCCATTTTGTTTACAAATGCAAGACGTGGAACTTTATATTTATTTGCCTGACGCCATACGGTCTCAGACTGTGGCTGAACGCCGCCTACTGCACAGTAAACCATGCAAGCGCCATCAAGTACACGCATAGAACGTTCAACTTCGATCGTGAAGTCAACGTGACCTGGGGTGTCAATGATGTTGATACGATGTTCGTCAAACTGTTTTGCCATACCTGACCAAAAACAAGTCGTCGCTGCTGAGGTAATAGTAATACCGCGCTCTTGTTCTTGCTCCATCCAGTCCATAGTGGCTGCGCCATCATGTACTTCACCAAGTTTGTGACTAACACCGGTATAGAATAAAACACGCTCAGTAGTGGTTGTCTTACCAGCATCGATGTGCGCTGAGATACCAATGTTGCGATAGCGTTTTAGGGGAGTTTTACGAGCCATAGTGTTTTCCTAGGAAAAGTCGTGTATATAATAATGTATTGTGTCTCTACCTCATACTCTATGACAAAGCGGTCAGCTTCATATTACTTACTGATTATTGAGCCTAATACGGACAAAAAAAGAGCAAATACTAAGAATAGTGCGGCATCAGATTTGGGATGCTCTCTTGTGACAAGCATACTTAATTAAGAGAGACATCTTGATAGATGTCCGCCATCTCGTTGTTGATAGTCAAAAACTACTTACAACAAGATAAACGATGGCGGCAATCAATAGAATAAATAACAATGTAAGATTAGCTGACTTCAGCCAGCTAATCTAAAGCTACTACTAATAAACAGTAGCTTAGAAGCGGTAATGAGAGAACGCTTTGTTAGCATCTGCCATGCGGTGAACTTCGTCACGCTTTTTCATAGCAGCGCCTTTGCCATCAGCAGCATCATTCAATTCGCCAGCTAAACGCAAAGCCATTGATTTTTCAGAACGCTTAGCAGCAGCTTCAGCTAACCAACGCATAGCCAAGGCAGTACGACGGGAGGGGCGTACTTCCATTGGTACTTGGTAGGTTGCACCACCAACGCGGCGAGCTTTCACTTCTACCATTGGGCGTACATTTTCTAAAACTTCTTCGAAAAAAGATACTGGATCTTCGATTTTACGTTTTTCGCTTACTGTTTCAAGTGCACCGTAAACGATACGCTCAGCAGTAGATTTTTTACCATGACTCATTACATGGTTGATGAATTTTGCAACAGTTTGGCTACCAAACTTAGGATCCGGTAGGATCTCACGGGTAGCAACGACGCGACGTCTTGGCATAATAATAATCCTTTTCTTCAGGAGTGTCTGACATTCACAATCTCGCACCAATTAATATTGGATGGCGTTATATCGAGTTGTCAGTCAGCCTTACTGCACGGCGGTATGTTTTAACAGTGAATTACTAATTTAATAATACTGTCAACACCAGACCCATGCACAGTTAATGTTTGGTATAAAAAAGTTTAGCTAATAACGATTAGTTATTAAACTTTAGGCTTCTTAGCACCATATTTAGAGCGACCTTGCTTACGGTCTTTAACGCCTGCGCAATCTAATGCACCACGAACGGTGTGATAACGTACACCTGGTAGATCTTTTACACGACCACCACGGATAAGAACAACACTGTGCTCTTGTAGGTTATGACCTTCGCCGCCAATATAGCTTGATACTTCATAGCCTGAAGTCAAACGTACACGACATACTTTACGCATGGCTGAGTTAGGTTTTTTAGGGGTAGTAGTATATACGCGAGTACATACACCACGACGTTGTGGGCACGCTTCCAACGCAGGAACTTTTGACTTTTCCTTGATGGTTTTGCGACCTTTACGAATCAATTGGTTAGTTGTTGCCATGAGGCATCCTTCTCCCGTTTGGTATAAAACAAAAAAATGGGGAAACGCACCATCCATCTGACTTTAATGACAGATTTTGGTACACCCATTTTTAGGACAGTGTATTATAAAGAGTTGTTGCTGCTATTTCAACCACTTATGCGTGATTGCACTTTACAACATTTGATAGATATGCATTCACCCTACTACTATAACACTTTATCTATTTTTAGTTAAAAATCAGCTAAAAAGTAGATTGTCATACAGTATATCGAAAGTAGCATTACGAACGATTTAAATAGAATGTTTGACTATAAATAAATAGCAATTTATGAGTACTAAATGGCGATATTATCTTGTTTTTCAAGAGAAAGAAGATAATATCGCCAAAATTAGCAGTAGATATCCAGCTCATAATCCTTCTATGATATAAGCTGTCTTAAGAAAAGTAACACTTAAGTCTGATTGTTTAGACGCTCTTATTTGCTTTTCTTGTTAGCCGTCTTGTTTGATTTGCTGTCAGAGGATTTGTTCTGACTGCCTTGCTTGTTATTATCGTCATTGTCGTCTTTCTGCGTTTCTTTCACGACCTTTTCATCAGCTTCTTGATGGTTATTTTTTTCTTCAGCAGTATCTTTCTTGCTATCGGTATCCTTGCTTGACTCTTTCTCAGCATCTTGCTGCTTGTCATTGTCAGCTGTTTTGTTTACCTTAGCTTCATTACCGCTATCATCAGTGATTGCACGATTGGCAAGTTTGGCTTCTGGGGCAAAAGTCGCTTGAGCCACGCCAATCACTTCATCAATGAGCTGGCTGTTGTAGCGCATACCAACGATAACAGCGGTAACTGGTAAGAATTTGCGTATCCATGTTAAATTGATTTTATCCAGGTCAATACCGACCTGACTGGCAATGCTGTCAACTTGTTCTGCATAAAAGTTGACGTTTTTATCCTTTAGACCTAGGTTTTTTAGCTCATTGTGTAGACCACTGCTTTGGGCATTATCCAATAAGCCTTTGCCGATACCAATACCTGCTAGCAATGCTTGTTTTTCTTGCATCTTGCTCAGATCAGCATTCGCTAACAGCTCATAAGCCATTTTGACACCTTGCTTACCTGTGAGGGGTTTATTGTAGACAGCACCCAACTGATAGACGGTACGTAATGATACCAATAAAAGCCATAGCGTATCAGCAAGCAAACCAGGAAGCCCAGCCAAACCTGTTAAGCCCCCTATCGTTGCCAATGCACGGTTTTGATTGGCGATATCAGTGGCTAATGCATAACGCTCTTCATCATCCAAGCTTGCGATATTGGCGAAACGATGCTCATTAGGTAAATCAATCTGACTCCAGTTAGAAGCAAGATTTGCCACTTGTGCAAAAGCGCCATCGACCGTCGACTGAAAAAAACTGTTTGGCACTACTTTTTTGGCATATTTACCATAAGTGGCAAAACGTGGCCCTAACAACTGCTGAGTGGCTTTTAACGTTTGCTCACGGAATAAATCCTGCTGATAGTCTTCATCGCCTAAGTTGACTGCTTTGTATTGACGCGGTTTGCCCGTCTTAGCATTCACGCTATCAATCATAGCGCCCACGCGCTCTAGATTGTTGCGAGTAAAAGAGCCAACGGTAGTGATACCTTTAGAGAGAGTGCTACGCTTCGCCATCGTGATGTCCTTAATGTGATGAGTAATTTTGTTTTATTGTAAGCGATTTATAATAATAGATGTGCCATTCTAGTCAATCACTATAATCGATGTCAGTGCGAACAATGTTATCGCAATCACAAATTTTGTATCCAAAAGTATCACTTAATGTATGATTGATACCATTATACAAGCTGTCTTAAGCCAAATAGTCTTTATAGATAACTTTAGACAGCAAGCGCGATTTTGTCGTTATTTTGCACTTGTACAAAGATTTTGGACGCTCGATACGTTATCATGTGCCATAACTCACAGTACACTTGTACTTCTATTTATAAGTAGTTTATTACTTATAAATAATCAGTTACCAAGCATATAGTTTTACTATAATCATCACAATGATTGTAAAATGAGGCTTTGACGCTCAATACATCCTAATATTAAATAATAGAAATACATACTTAAAAACGATTATTAAAAGTAATTGTGAAAAATCGTTACTCATAAGGAATAGAATATGCGCCGCGTTGTTATCACTGGAGCAGGGATCGTCTCTTGTATCGGACATGATTTAGCCACGGTTACTGCCGCTCTAAAGCACGGGCAGTCTGGCATTACATTTAATGAGGCTTATGCTGAGCATGGGTTTAAATCACACGTTAGCGGCAGTATCGACCAGTCGACGCTTGATACCAGTGGTATCGATCGTAAGTTGAAACGGTTTTTTAGTGATGCCAGTCTATACGCTTATGTCAGTGCTTTAAATGCCATTGAGCAGTCTGGTTTGTCGCTTGGAACCATCAATAATAATCCACGCGTGGGCGTGGTCGCAAGCTCTGGCGGCGCATCGACAGAGAATATTGTCAATGCCATAGATGCCATGCGGGATAAAGGTCTGCGCGGTGTCGGCGCGATGGCTGTGCCAAAAACGATGGGCAGTTCAGTATCAGCGGCATTGGCAACAGGTTTAAAAATCCAAGGCGTATCATACTCGCTCACCTCTGCTTGTGCCACCTCAACCCATTGCATCGGTCATGCGGCTGAACTTATTCAGTTGGGCAAAGCAGATGTGATACTCGCGGGTGGTAGCGAAGCGGAACACTGGACACAGTCTTGTATGTTTGATGCCATGGGCGCGGTTAGTACTCAATATAATGAGACACCGCAGCGCGCCTCAAGAGCTTATGATAAAGATCGTGATGGCTTTGTGATTGCTGCTGGTGGTGCGATGGTAGTGGTTGAAAGTCTAGAGCATGCCCAAGCACGTGGTGCCAACATATTGGCTGAAATCGTCGGTTATGGTGCCAGCTCTGATGGCGCTGAAATGGTTGCGCCAAGTGGTGAAGGTGCCGTGCGCTGTATGCAGCAAGCACTGGCCGAAGCTGGTTTGCAAACTGTCGACTATATCAATAGCCACGGTACTAGTACGCCACTTGGTGACATCACTGAGCTTAAAGCCATTGCTAAAGCATTTGGTGATGATATCAGTCAAGTACCTGCGATCAGCTCTACCAAATCTATGACAGGTCATAGCCTTGGTGCCGTTGGTGCGCAAGAGCTGATTTATTGCTTATTGATGCTACAAGAAGGCTTCATTGCGCCCAGTATCAATGTTGATAATTTAGACCCTGCGGCTGAAGGCTTTGATATTGTCACCGAAATGCGTGAAGCCAAGCTTGAGACACTAATGAGCAACAGCTTTGGCTTTGGCGGTACTAATGCCACATTAATCATTAAAAAGTTTGACGCCTAACTATGCTCGCAGCACATCCTCTCAAAACTGAGCAAATAATGTCTGATCCATCGCCAGCTACTAAACCTAGCTGGCGTTTTGGTGACCTATCGGCTGCAGAACTTATGCCGCTGCTACAGCAGTATTTAATCGCACAAGATACTAAGGCAAACTGGCAATTGGTTTGGCTCAACAATGATGGCCGACCGGTGATTGGCTTATTGCCAAAAGTAAGCTGGTCTGTTCAAGATTGTGCTGAAAACACGCCTGATTCGAACGAACAAGCAGTTCTTTATCAAGTCACAAAAACCTATCGTGACGCCGTTCACAATGATATCACTCATATGAGTTATAGCGACTGGCAAGATGAATTAATCAGTTATAGTCAAACTTATGAGACTGATAATGAAACCTCAGAATCTGTAAGCGATTTAAATGAAAAACCAAGTTATCATCATGGTCTGATAGGTTTTATTGGTTATGATATTGCGGCTCATGAGCTAAGCCCAGCCGCCAAAATTGAGCGAGCAGCACAGCCTTGTGCCGTATTAGGACATTATGATATTTACCTAGCACCTGATGGAGATCATGGCAACACGGGTTGGGAATTAACGATAAAGGCAACTGCTAACGACTCTGAAAACGACTCTGATAATCAGCAAAAAAATAAAATGATCACGGCACTTGTCTCTTATTTAGATATAGTAGATAAAAAGCTGGCTGATAACTGTCTCAATAAAACGCAACTGACAGCATCACCACTGCCTGCTCCTTTAGTATTAAAGTCACGATGGCGCAAACAAGACTATCAACAAGCATTCAATCAAACCCAAAAATATCTACAGCAAGGCGACTGTTATCAAATCAACCTAACCCAAGAATGGCAAGGTTTTTTTGATCATAACCCTAGCGATAATAGCGCTTTGCCGATGCTGATTGATTATTTACCTGCTTTATATCGTAATACTCAAGCACCTTTTGCCGGATATTTAGCGGTTAATCCCTTTAACCGTGAAATCAAAAATAATACGTCCCAGCATCCGTTTGAATTATTGAGCTGCTCACCTGAGTTGTTTTTTACATTTACCAAGGATACCAATACTGGCAAGCACCATATCATCACTAAGCCCATCAAAGGGACTATGCCGCGCAGCACCAATATTCAACAAGACCATGCTTATAAACAGCAACTGACTGATAGTGAAAAGGATCGTGCCGAAAATGTGATGATTGTCGATTTATTGCGTAATGACTTGGGTAAATATGCCAAGATAGGCAGCGTAAAAGTGCCGCAGTTATTCGCGATTGAGAGTTTTAGCAATGTGCACCATATGGTCAGCACTATTACCGCAGAATTACAGACGGACACTCACCCACTCGCCGTTTTGTTTGGTAGTTTGCCTGCTGGCTCAATTACTGGCACCCCAAAAAAGCGAGCGGTTGAAATTATATCTGAGCTAGAAACTGCGCCGCGCGGTGCTTATTGCGGCACATTGGGCTATATGAACTTTGATGGCAGTGGTCAATGGAATGTGCTCATTCGTACGCTGCAAGCTAACACTTCATCACATAATGAGTTGGATAAAAAAAGACATATTAGCTTATGGGCAGGCGGTGGTATCACTGTCGCCTCTGATTGCGATGCTGAATACCAAGAATGTTTGGATAAAGTCGGTAATCTATTAAGCGTTTTAACTCAAGAAAATACCCACAAAGGCCCTTAAGATTGTTCTAAAAACGTGACTAGATAAATTCGTCAAAAAGCCTGCGCAACATAATGTTGGCAGGCTTTTTTATCAATACAAGCATCGTGATGCAATTATCAAGATTTAAATCGCGAACCAGATATTAATCAGCAATAATTTCAGCCTCTTTCTGCAACGTCTGTAAAGCATCTATCAAACGGTTGTTTTGCTCTGCTGTACCGGTAGTGATACGCAAATACTCATTGATGCGTGGCTTGTCAAAATGACGGACGATAATGCCTTGCTCACGTAACGCATTCGCTACCGTATTGGCATTACCGTCTTTAGGGCGGGCAAAAACAAAGTTGGCATGCGATGGCAACACATCAAAACCTAACGCTGTCAGCTCTGCTGTAAGAGATTGGCGTAAGTCGATGACTTGCTGGCAGGTCTGAGTAAAATACTCAACATCCAATACACTGGCAGTCGCCCCTACTTGCGCCAGCTTATCCAGTGGATAGCTATTAAAGCTGTTTTTCATACGGGTTAAGGCTTCAATCAATGAGGCATTACCAAAAGCCATACCAACGCGTAATCCAGCAAGCGAACGTGACTTTGAAAAGGTTTGGGTCACAAGAATGTTGTCAAACTCATTGATTAAGCTCACTGCTGAAATTTCTGTATCTGAGCTACCGTCAACTGCCCGCGCAAAATCAATATAAGCTTCATCAATCACAATCACTGAGTTTGAGTGCTCACTAGCCAGCTTGCGAATATCAGCAAGCGATAATAGCAGTCCAGTTGGGGCATTTGGATTGGCAATGATAATGCCGCTACAAGGCTGGCGATAAGCATCAGGATCAATACTAAAATCTTCTTCCAAGGCAATTTGTACCAGCTCGATACCAAAGGTCTGCGCATAGACTGGATAGAAACTATAGCTGATATCGGGTGCTAAAACAGGTCGCTCTTTTAGGAAAAAGCTGGCAAATACTAGTGCCAATACTTCATCAGAGCCATTGCCAACAAACACTTGGTTGATATCAATATCATAGAGTTGTGCCAATGCGGCACGCAAATCATCAGACTCAGGCGCTGGATATAAACGCAGATCATCCGCTTGCTGCTCTAGGACTTTTGCGATTGCCTCGCCTACTTTTGGTGACGGCGGGAATGGGTTTTCATTGGTATTTAATTTGCATAAATTTTCATGCTGAGGCTGCTCACCAGGAACGTAAGGTGACAAATTACGCGCTTTAGATGACCAAAGTCTGGTGTCTATCTTTAACTCACTCATAAGTTATCCTACTATTAGCCACATAAATTATTAAATATAAATCTCAAAAGTACAATTCAAAAGTAATCATTAAGCCACGTTACTGATAACGATAACGGGCTGAGCGCGCATGGGCTTCTAAGTCCTCACGTTGCGCTAAAATATCTGCGGTCTCAGCCAATGGCTTACTACCGGCTTCAGTACAATAAATAATAGAGGATTTCTTTTGGAAATCATAAACACCTAGCGGTGAAGAGAAACGCGCAGTGCCAGATGTTGGCAACACGTGATTGGGTCCTGCGCAGTAGTCACCAATCGCCTCAGGCGTGTGACGTCCCATGAAAATAGCACCTGCATGACGAATATCGTTGAGTAGCGCATCAGGATGATCAACTGACAACTCTAAATGTTCTGGGGCAACCCGATTAATCACAGCCATACCTTCCACGCGGTCTTTGACTAAAATAAGTGCGCCACGATTTTTTAGCGAATCGCGGGCGATATCGGCTTTTGGCAATTCTGCCAATGCTTTTTCGATCTCAGCGGCAACTTCAGCTAGCTGCTGTTCACTGGTTGTGACAAAGATAGCTTGAGCGATACGGTCATGTTCAGCTTGTGACAATAAATCCATGGCCAACCAATCAGCACGGTCTTGCGCCTCGCCCTCTGCATAGACCAATACTTCAGAAGGACCAGCGATCATATCAATCCCAACTTGACCAAATACTGCGCGCTTGGCGGCAGCAACATATTTATTACCAGGGCCAGTGATTTTATCCACCGCTGGAATCGTTTCGGTACCATATGCCAAGGCAGCAACCGCTTGCGCACCGCCGATGGTAAAGACACGGTCGACTTGTGCCAAATGCGCAGCTGCCAATACCAATGGATTGAGCACGCCTTTTGGCGCTGGCACTACCATGATGACCTCTTTAACACCCGCCACTTTGGCAGGAATGGCATTCATCAATACCGAAGACGGATAAGAGGCCAAACCACCAGGGACATAGATGCCTACTCGATCAAGTGCAGTGACTTTTTGACCCAAGCGATTACCAAGCTCATCTTCATACTGCCAAGTCTCTTGTACTTGGCGCTCATGAAAGGTCTGCACACGCGTTGCTGCGGTGGTCAATGCCAATTTCACTGTATCATCAAGATTCGCAAACGCTTCAGCAAGCGCCTCTTTAGACAGCTCTAGCTCTTGCATCGTCGTCGCCGGATGCTGATCGAATTGCTGGGTTAACGCCAGTACGACGCGATCGCCATCATGCCGAACTTGGGCGATGATATCATCAACGGTCTTTAACAAATCGGCATCATTGACGGTTTCAAAGGCAAGTAACTCTGTCAACTGACTGTCAAAATCGGCATCTTGGGTACTTAGTTGGCGCATGACTTAATCCTATATCTGAGCATAAAAGACTGCTGAAAATTAGCGACGTAAAAATGAAGGGTATTGAGTATTAATAATAATTATGATGGCTGATATACCAGTTTTTATATATTTAGTTTGTTCAGATTATACTAACCTCATACTTTCTGGCAAGCAAATACAACAAAACCAGTTTAGCACGCTATATCTATCTTATAGCGCTAAACTGGTTTAAAAATTTGTATGACAATGCTTAAGATTACCAATGATTAGTATCGTTTGATAAAGCATTGATTCATTAGGAATTAATTTATGAAGCGCTGGCAATACTGTTTTTGAAGCTATCTAAAATCGGCTCAAGTAACGCAAATTTACGCTTGTAGCTCACTTGATTGACGATAAGGCGTGAGGACACATCGCAAATATGATCGCGTGCTTCAAGACCGTTGGCGCGCAACGTATTACCTGTATCAACCACATCGACGATCAAATCACCCAATCCGACCAACGGCGCAAGCTCCATAGAGCCATACAGTTTAATCACATCCACTTGCTGACCTTGGCTGGCAAAGTAAGCACGGGCAACATTGA
The DNA here is from genome assembly GCF_002453835.1 of Psychrobacter sp. UBA6739. Lineage (NCBI taxonomy): Bacteria > Pseudomonadati > Pseudomonadota > Gammaproteobacteria > Moraxellales > Moraxellaceae > Psychrobacter > Psychrobacter sp. UBA6739. The sequence goes on along the minus strand of NZ_DKHR01000015.1, from coordinate 81,221 downwards.
CGTATTTGGTCGCAATACGTAGGCGACGATTGGGTAGCGGCGCATCTTTCACGCCAGCTGTCATCAACTTACACTGAGCAATTTGCAAATCAAGTAATTCATAGACATGGTTGGCACCATGCTCAAGCAACACATCTTTACCCGCCACTCCAAAGTCAGCCGCGCCATGCTCAACGTAGGTTGGCACATCACTGGCACGCAAAATCAATACACGCACGTTGGGGTTTGAGGTTGGAAAAATAAGTTTGCGTGAGGCTTCAGGATCTTCTAATAACTCAACACCAGCTGCGCGTAGCAGTGGCATGGTCTCTTCTAGAATACGACCTTTTGATAAGGCCAGTGTTAAACCTGAAAACTCATCATTTACTTCATTTAATAAACCATCATTTGGTAGGCTATTGCTTGCTTCAGTCATAATGACATCGTGTCCATGTGCAGTTAACACCCCCGCTGAAGGGGGCTTTTAGTGGTAGGTTACTAATAGTGGTAGATTGCTAAGCCATTCATATCAACGCCAATCGTATCAATCATTGAGGTCATGGATTTGATAAGAAAATCGATATTAGTCATTAGTATTGATACGTTCGATATTGACCCCAAGCGCACGCAGCTTTTCTTCGACATGCTCATAACCACGATCGATATGATAAATGCGGTCGATTAAACTTTCACCTTCAGCAGTTGCCGCTGCCATCACCAATGACATAGACGCACGTAAATCAGTCGCCATCACAGGGGCAGCGGTGAAGTTTTCGACGCCTTTTACTACGGCCGTATGACCATCTACTTGGATAGAAGCGCCTAGACGATTAAGCTCAGGGACATGCATATAGCGGTTTTCAAAGATATTTTCGATAAAGGTACTCGTACCATCCGCCAGACACGCAATAGCCATGACCTGCGCTTGCATATCTGTTGGAAAACCTGGATGCGGCTGAGTACGGATATCAACCGCCTTAGGGCGACCTTTCATCTGCGCACGAATCCAATCATCACCGCTGGTAATAATGGCACCCATGTCTTCGAATTTTTCTAACACAGGTGTGAGTAATAGCGCAGAGGTGTTTTTAGTCAACACATCGCCACGCGTCATGAGTGCACCAGCAAGGTATGAGCCTGTTTCGATACGGTCTGGCACCACTGAATACTCACAACCGTGTAAGCGCTCAACGCCTTCGATGGTCATGATCGAAGTGCCGATACCGCTGATTTTAGCACCCATCGCAACCAACATATTGGCCAAATCAACGACTTCTGGCTCAAGGGCACAATTACCTAAGACGGTCGTACCTTTAGCAAGTGCGGCTGCCATAATGACGTTTTCAGTACCGCCCACGGTAATCATATCAAAAGAGTAATTACAGCCAATCAGCTTGCCGCCTTTTGGCGCTCGTGCTTTTACGTAACCATTTTCGACACTAATTTCAGCACCCATCGCCTCAAAGGCTTTTAGGTGTTGGTCCACAGGACGTGAACCAATGGCACAGCCGCCAGGCAATGACACTTCTGCCTCACCAAAACGTGCTAGCAATGGTCCAAGCACTAAAATCGAGGCACGCATGGTCTTTACTAAATCATACGGTGCATAGAAATTATCGATATTCTTGGTATCGCAGGTGACAGTATCGTCCTGCTTTTGGATTTTGATACCCATGCCACCGATCAATTCAATCAACGTCCGCACATCTTGTAACGATGGCACATTGTGCAATGTCGTTGGCGTCTCGGCCAATATCATAGCGGCAAGTAACGGCAAAGCAGCATTTTTGGCACCTGAGATAGTAACTTCCCCTGCGATACGACTACTACCAGTGATTAAAAATTGATCCATAGAAGTGACAACCTAACGATAAGTATTAAAATAGTAAAAATCAGACCAATCACACCCAGCCAATATAATAGCCAGTCTAATAAGCCCAATCATATGTATAACGGTCTAGCCTTTTGATTGAGCGTCCCATTCAGCAGGCGTCAGCGCTTGAATATTGAGCGCATGAATATCGCCACTGGCGATCTTATCATTGACTAATGCATAAATCGCCTGCTGACGTTGCACGGCACGCTTACCTTCAAAGCTGGCATCAACCACGCGTACATCAAACTTATTACCTTGATTGGCAGCTTGAATAAAAGCGTCTGGGAAGTGAGTCTGTAAAAATGCAATCAAATCGTCAGCGTTCATGCTCATAAAATATTCTGCCTTAAAGTGTCAGATAGGGTATAGATTTAAAGTGACGACATTATAACAAGAGTTTAAGCATCTTACAGTACTGTCTTACGCAACTGCACCTAACTTCTGATTGCCGTCCATTATTTGAGCATTTTATCCAAGTACGTCAGTACTTGCGCGCGTACATCATTGACCCAACGTAGCGGCGGTGCCATCGCACCAATACTGGTCGCATGACTGGCACCTTTTATTTCACCGTTTTCTACGGTGACGCCCGCCTCTTGCAATGCTTTGGTCATTTTAATCGTATTGGTCGCGTACACTACTTTGTCTTTTTCGGCAGTCAACAATAAATACGGGGGCTGCTCACCTTTGATTTGACGGTCTGGCATAACGTCGTCTGGCGTAGCATCAGCAGCAAAGGCGGTGGCGCTATCAAATTTACGGAAGTCGTAACTATAAGGACCCGCAATACCCACGACCGCGGTAATATCCTTTGGCTTAATACCATAAGGCGCTAAAAAATCTTCATTGGCGACCGCTGCTACCGCGTTAAATGCACCAGCAGAATGTCCAATTACCGCCAAGCGTTTAGGATCAGCATGTAAGCTCGGAGCATTATTGATACTCCAAGCAATCGCTTGCGCCGTATCTTTGACATAATCAGGGTACACATGCTCAGGCGCTTTACGATAATTAATTACGGCGGTGACATAACCTGCTTGCGCCAAACTCTGACCAACAAAGGCATACTGTTCTTTATTACCACTCTCCCACGAGCCACCGTGGACAAACACCACCATCGGATAGCTAGCATTAATCGCACCATCATTGATAGCGCTTTGGGCTTTCATCGCTTGTGCTAATGGCTTGGGATAATAAATATCCAAATCTTGATCGGGCTCATCACCATAGAGAATGTTTTTGCTGACGCCAACGCCGCCACTAGCAGTAATGCCATTGACGATAGCCAGTGGCGATAAGGCTTGCGCATTCTGGGTGGCTAGGGCAACGCTACCCAGTGCTAAGGCGGCGACACCTGTGAATTTTAGAATGCCTACTTTGCTAGCAGTATTATTAATCATGCTTTCATTATTTATTTTTTGACGGCTTTTATTATATTCTAAGCGCTTATTTGCATCCTTCATTGCCAGTATCCCTATTATATTTATAAATGGATCAAAATTAACAGCACTGCGATAGCCCTTTTATAAAATAAGCACTAATCCTGTCTCGTCTGTTCTTCGCTTTTTATATCTTACTGGCTGTCTCAGAAGTTCTCGTGTTTTTCCTGTTAACAGTGTTTAGGTTTCTTGTCATTAAACACGACTTAAACTGACGGGGCAAATAGCTTACCCTACAAGCTATTTAGCCACTGTTTTTTTGTTTTTTTGATAAATAATAGCTGTGTTTTAGAACACTTTTTACGGATCTTGATACAGGTCTATATATGGGCTTGATGATGGTTGCTCAACGGTTGTGCCATCTTCGGTCACGACGATAGGAGTCGATGTAGCAACGGACGCTGGCGCTTCAGAATTATTAACGCTAGCAGCAGCTACCCCGTCCACAACGACTGGTACTGAAGCAGGATTTACCAAGTTATTTTCAGACATAATGTCGTCTTTACTTATCTTTACGCCCCTGTCATCAACGACGGTCGTCAGCAGCACCAGCTCAGTCACACCAACGGTGCTATTGGCGATATCGATTAGGTGACTCTGCTGAGTCGGTGTCATACGTCCCATGATATAAACCACGCCATCATTGGTCACGGCTTTGATCTGTGAGGCTTTGACACCATCACTCGCGGCTACTTTTGCCAGCAGCTTTGAGGTGATATAGCCATCATGAACCGTCGAGCTATAGCCTTTAGACGCGCTGACGTTTAGCTCATTATAGACATGACGCACATCTGGCATAGAGCTGACGACTTTTTCGACTTCTACTTTGATGGCCTCAGTGGGTACTTCGCCTGTCAATAACACTTCACTATTAAAGCTATCAATACCCATACGACTGGTTTGTTGCAGGTCTTCTTTTAACCCATAAACATTGATTTTGACGGTATGTTCGATACTGCGATCTAGTAGTCGCTGCGGAATGGTACGCTCTGTCATCGGCACACCATACGTACCTTCTGTACTGTTGGTCAAATAATTGGTGGTACAGCCCGTAGTGACGATGCTGGTCATTAGCATGACGCCTATCGCAGTGCGGCGTGATGAGCCAAAAATAGCAGTGCACAAATGCATCCGTGTCATGATTTACCTCTTAGAACGTGAGTATGACGATCATATAAAGTCAATTGATTGAGCCAGTTTTAATCTAATAACGTTTGTTTTGGCAACTGTTAATTCAGTTAATAACAACTTAGCTACTTTACTTAATTTTTACTATCAGCGGTTAGGTTTTTGGTAACGCTCACTCGATGATAAGTACTTACTACCTTCTAGTTGGGTAGCTTTTGCATCCTAATATCACGTATCTGCTATAAAAGCACCTTTGAGCCATTGTGGTTGATTTGCTATGTTTTGACCACTGGTCTTAATATGAGTACCTACCGTATCATAAGCGATGACATCGAACCGGCAGTCATAATCCTCATACTCAGGATGCTGTTGCAAAAAATATTGCGCCGTTTTAATCACTTTACGTTGTTTGCTTGCCGTCACGCTCAGTGCAGCACCACCAAAACCTGAACGCTGCCGTTGACGCACTTCAATGAATATCAGTGTCGACCATGCTGAACCTGTCTCCAGCATAATCAAATCCAGCTCACCCACTTTGGGCTGCTGCCAATTTTGGGCAATCAAAATCAATCCTTGCGATTGTAAAAACTCACACGCCTGCTGCTCGAACAGACTGCCTTGGCGCTGCTTTGGTGAAGCGAGGTTCAAAGGTTTATGACTGCACATAAGGTCGATAGGTCTGGTTAACATTTCAGAATTATCATAGCACATCATGCTAAACTAGCCACTTTCGCGTGCAGATGCTGGTATGGTGTTTTATGCTTTGCTTAAGCCCTATTTTTGACCAGTTTTGTCAGTCAGCGCGCCACATCATATTTTAATTCCCGCTTTTAATACTCCGAGGTTTTCATGTCCAGCCCTACCGCGATGCCAGCTTGTCTATATATCGTTGCCACGCCGATTGGCAATATGAGCGATATGACGCCACATGCCATTGATGTTTTAAAGCAAGTCGCCATCATTGCCTGTGAAGACACCCGTACCTCAGGTAAGCTATTGTCGCATTTTGGCATTGATACCAAAGGCAGTAAAGCCGACGACGAAAAAGAGTCAGAAGCTCCTAACACTAAAAATAATACCGATAATAACGTGACAGACGCTGATACCGCGACCAAGCAAAAAGGTCATAACAAGCTTTGGGCATACCATGAGCACAATAGTGCCATTCAAACACCCAAAATTATCGAGATGATCGAGCAAGGTCATTCGGTTGCTTTGATTAGTGATGCTGGTACGCCACTCATCAGTGATCCAGGTTATCAACTGGTACAGGCCGCTCATGTCGCAGGCGTTAGAGTCTCTCCTATCATTGGTGCCTCCGCTGCCATTGCCGCACTGTCAGTCGCAGGATTGCCCTCAGACCGCTTTAGCTTTATTGGGTTTTTACCCGCCAAAACCCACGGTCGCCAAAAACAGCTTACGGCTCTAAACTCACGTACCGAAACGCTGATATTTTATGAAGCACCGCATCGTATTATCGCCAGTTTAGAAGACATGGCGGCGGTATTTGGCGCTGAGCGCGAAGTAACATTTTGCCGTGAATTGACCAAAACCTTTGAGACTGTCCATAAAAGCACTCTTGGGGATTTGGTGGAATTTGTCAAAGCGGATGACAATCAACAGCGCGGTGAGATAGTCGTGGTCGTCGCTGGCGTGAATGTGGCGCAGGATGCGGATGACATCAGTATTCATGATAAATTATTGCAGCGCTTGCTTGAGGACTTATCGGTTAAAAAAGCCGCTGCATTGGGCGCTGATATCACTGGCGTCAAAAAGAATGCGCTATATCAGCGCTTACTTGAGCTACAAGCTAAATAATTTTTGGATATTAATATTAAAGACAGTTATAAAACCATTGAGGAGAAGTGAGCAATGTACAATGTAATGGCGATAGGCAACGCATTGGTTGACCATGAATATGTATTGTCAGATGCGGCGCTAGAAGAGACTGATTTGACCAAAGGCAATATGACGCTGGCAGGTATCGACGAGCAACAGCAATTGTTGGCGTATTTTAAGCTGGCAGAAATTGCACCATCAAAGCAGGCTGGTGGTGGCTCAGCGGCTAATACGATGTATACCTTTGCCAGTTTAGGCGGCAAGCCATTTTATGCGTGCCGCGTTGGTGATGATCAACAAGGCGAGTTTTATCTCAAAGACTTACATGAAGCAGGCGTTGCAACTTCAGAGAAATCTATCCATGCAGGCGGAGTAACGGGTTCATGTGTGGTCGCAGTCACCGAAGATGGCGAGCGCACCATGCAAACTTATCTCGGTACTTCAAGCGAAATCACCGCAGAAAATGTCGATTTTGATGCGCTGACACAAGCTGACTGGTTATATATAGAAGGCTACTTGGCCATGACTGAGAGTATTCAGCCTGCCATGACTCAGTTGCGTCAACAAGCAGGGATTCATTCTGCAAAAATTGCCGTAAGTTTTGCTGATCCTGCCGTGGTGAAGTTTGCTAAAGACGGTTTACTCAATATGCTGGGCAATAAAGTGGCAGTGATATTCTGTAATAGTGAGGAAGCCAAACTCTTTACGGACAAAAAACAAGTCAAGGCAGCCGCACGCGCACTGCTGGAGTATTGCCAGACGGCAGTCGTCACTGATGGTGCCAATGGTGCAACGATCGCCCATAAGGCTGATGATAAATCAGAGATTGAGATTTATGAAGTTGCTACACCAATCGTTACTAATGTCATTGATACCAACGGTGCCGGTGATAATTACGCAGGAGCATTTTTATACGCGTTGTCGCAGCACTATAGCTTGCCTGAATGTGGTCGTCTTGCCAGCGAAGTGGCGGCGCAGGTGATTCAACAGTTTGGACCACGATTGGCCTCACAAGATTATAGAGATATTGCAAAGCGTGTACTATCTGCTTAACTTATAAAAATCTGTCATTGCCGATAACAAAAAAAGCCCATATCAATTGATATGGGCTTTTTTGTTATTAATCATGAGACAAATTATTCAGTTCACATTACTCAGTTCACATTACTCAGTTCAATAGAAAGCGTTTAGTACTAAGCCGAGGCTAATGCTTGCGCAAGATCCGCTTTGATATCTTCAATGTGTTCGATACCAATCGATAGTCGTACCATATCAGTACTCACACCTGCATTGGCGAGCTCTTGCTCATTGAGCTGGCGATGCGTCGTCGTCGCTGGATGACAGGCTAGTGATTTGGCATCACCGATATTAACCAAACGAGTAATCAATTGCAGCGCATCGATAAAGCGCGCACCTGCTTCTAGACCACCTTTGACTCCAAAGGTCAAAATAGCAGATGGCGTACCTTTCATATACTTCTTAGCAAGCTCATGCTCAGGATGATCTGGCAAACCTGCATATTTCACCCAAGCAACTTTATCATGGTCACGCAGATATTCCGCAACGGCTTGCGCGTTCTGTACATGGCGCTCCATACGTAGACTCAATGTCTCCATACCCTGCAAAATACCAAAAGCATTGAGCGGGCTAAGTGCCGCGCCCGTATTACGTAGTGGCGCCACGCGAGCACGAGCGATAAAGGCTGCTGCGCCCACGTCTTTGACAAAGTTCACACCGTGATAACTGTGATCTGGCGTGTTCAATAACGGGAAACGCTCAGGATAGTCGCCCCATGCGAATTTACCACTATCGACAATCGCCCCACCAATCGAGGTTCCCGTACCACTCATATACTTGGTCAACGAATGAATGACAATATCCGCACCAAACTCAAAAGGACGGCATAGCGCAGGCGTTGCAACCGTACTATCAATCACGACTGGCACACCATATTCGTGAGCGATATCACTTAATGCCTGAATATCTACGATATTGCCCAATGGATTACCGATACTTTCGGCAAAGACCATTTTGGTTTTGTCATCAATCAAATCACGAATCGCCTCAGGGTTTTTGTGGTCAAAGAAGCGGACTTCGATGCCTTGACGTGGCAACGCATGGGCAAACAAATTATAAGTACCACCATACAAGGTCGACACAGCAACGATATTATCGCCCGCTTCACAGATGGTTTGAATCGCATAAGTGATGGCTGCCATGCCAGATGCTACTGCAAGGGCACCGATACCGCCTTCGAGCGCCGCGACGCGTTCCTCCAACACGGCATTGGTCGGGTTCATAATACGGGTATAGATATTGCCTGCAACTTTTAGATCAAACAAATCAGCACCATGCTGAGTGTTATCAAAGGCGTACGAGCTGGTGTGATAAATGGGCACTGCGACCGCTTTAGTCGTTGGCTCAACGCTGTAACCGGCGTGAATCGCCAAGGTTTCAAGACGTTGAGGAGTCGCTGATTTTTGGGCTGTTTGCTGGGCTGCTTGTTCATCACTCATCATATATTCCTTTATTTCGATAAAAGTTATTAATCAATAAATGACTAATCAATAAATTATTAATCAACAATATGTCACTGAAAATTCAGCTAAAAAACAATCTACCAAATCATAGCAATAAAAAAAGCCAAGTTCATCAAAACTTGGCTTTTTAATTAAAATAACTCTTCAGACATTACTTAACGCTTTGGCTTTTACTGAGATTTCTATTTATAGTAAGCGTTTTCTGTACGGGTATGATCGGTTTCATCAATCACTTGGGTCAGCTCTGGAATTTGTTGTTTCAGCTGCACTTCAACGCCTTGACGTAAGGTCATGTCAACGGCTGAACAGCCTTGGCAACCACCACCAAACTTCAATACCGCAGTCAGACCAACGCCTTCTTCATCAATCAGTTCAAGCAACTGTACGTCGCCACCATGCGCCGCTAAGCCGGGATTAATCTCTGACTGCAATACGTAGTTGATACGCTCTTCGACACTGGCATCCGCACCCACTTTAGGCACTTTAGAATTTGGTGCACGGAAGGTCAGCTGACCACCAAAACGGTCTTTATTATAATCAATCACCGCATCCTCTAAATAAGGAACGGACGCCGCTTCGATAAAGGCAGAAAAACTGTCATACGTAAAACGTAGGTCAGCGCTATCCTCTTCGCCCGGTTGGTTATAAGCCATACAGCACTCTGCACGCGGCGTACCTGGATGCTCAACGAAAATACGCACGCCGATACCATCGGTATCCTGCTTGGATAACAAATCTGCTAAGTAGCTTTGGGCTGACTCAGTAATAGTAATATTGCTTTTTGCTACAGTTTGCTCAGTATCTAGCGCTGATTCATAGTCTGCTGACTGGTCTAGTTGGCTCTCAGCTTGGTTGTGCTCACTCATAATATGTCCTATGCGTTATGACACAAACGCTATATCTGTCATGGCTACTGTGTCGTGAATTTAAAATCAGGTAGCGGGTATAAGTTATGCGGGTTATCAATCATTACGGTCTGTTGTCTTAAAATGTTGACTGCCGTTGTTATAACATTTTGCTCAATTTATAGCAGCTATTATAACGTACTCAGCCGACAATTCCGACTGCGCTACTGTGAATTAAACCAAAATGCTCACAAATGACTGCTATCGGTTTTATCAATGCGTTATTAATAATGACCAAATAGTTACGATAAATAGCGCTTATCTAATGATTGATATATCCCCTACTATATAAAGACAGCTACCGTGATTATCAAGCACCTAGAACACTAACTAACCACCTACTTTCTTCCGAATACTATGGCATGTCTAACACTGTGTGAAACCATACAACCAAAGCACTTATCATGCTTGCTATTTTCTAGCGCTAGTTTTAGATCTATTTACAAGGTAAAGTGTATTGTCCTAAATATCTTCTTATAGGTTTACTTATTGATCATTATATTAGGCATTCTTGTTGCCCTTATTATAGTCGTCGCGCTTTTAGTACCGGAGGGTGTTGACTATACCAAAGCTGTAAAAGAAATTATGTCTCGCTATATCAAAATTCATGTAGCGTTGGTATTTTTTCGTAATCCATTACTCCAGTTGATATTCTTTTATATTGACTATAGAGATCGCTTAGATATCGAAGAAAAGAGGATGTTCAAACGTTATTTTATAACGCAATTTTTTAGCATCTTTATATTTATTACTATAATTTTCATTGTTAAACATTACATTTAAGCTAGCAGAAACTTCATATTTTAGTTGAATCAATCTTATGATGACACAAACACTGAATCTAGTAACGACCAAAGACGACGAACAAATCGCCGTTTGGAAGATTGTGGATAATACAAAAGACGAAACAAAGAGCGATACCTCTACCACCAATACCTTTGCCATAAAATCGCAAAACATATTTTTGACGCACGGCACGTTTTCGGACAAACAAACCTGTTTGAAAATCGCTGAGTATCTAGCCCGCCTCGGTCATCATTGCTACATCATGGAATGGCGCGGTCATGGCGCAAGCTCAATACCCAAAGAAAAATTCAATTTCGAAACGGTTGCAACCTATGACTATGAAGCGACTTTTCGCTACCTTTTTGAGGAATTAAAACTCGATAATCTACATTGCGTCACCCATAGCGGCGGCGGGGTTGGCTTAACGATGTTTTTGATCCAGTATCCCTGCTATATCGATAAGATTAATAGCGCCAGCATGTTTGCCTGCCAAGCTTATGGCGCTGCAATAAATCCGATAAATCATACTAAAATTCTTGTAGCAAAATTATTCACGCGGCTGGTTGGCTATATCCCTGCTAAAAAAATCAAGCTAGGGCCTTTTAATGAAAGCTATCATATGATGAACCAGTGGTACGACTGGAATCTACAAAAAAACTTTAACAGCAGTTTTCTTAAGCAACGTACATTTAATACAGCCAGCATGGATACATTCGCCGCTGATGATGCACCTTTAGACTACCGGCAACAGATGCCAAAAATCACGATACCTATCTATGCTATCAGCGCAAAAGGCGACAATTTCATCTCCCCTACTCGTGGTTGTCAGCTGTTTTTTGAACCCTTTAAAAACCCTGCCAATATTTTTCGAGAATACTCGCTCAGCCATGGAGACTTGGACGATTATACGCACAGCCGCATTATGATCAGTCGCAATGCGGCGACAGAGATTTGGCCAACAGTTACCGCGTGGATTGAGCAGCATGCCCGTTAAAATAGCGGTGCAGTTGTAGCCTAACTACAGCATGGTACGGACTATAACCAAAAACCGCACGCCTCTAAACATCTTTATACTTGTCAGCGAGTGATGGGCTGTGTCAGTATTGGCGTCATTACTTTTTACTCAATAAATTTTAACCAATGAAATATCCGTAGTAGGAAAGTGGCGTATATGAGCGAATCATCAGAGCAAAGTTCAGCTAAAGACAATAAACACTATCGTTATTTGGTTTTTATCGGGCGTTTCCAGCCCTTCCATCGTGGACATAAAGCGGTTATCGACGAAGCATTAAAGCGTGCTGATAATGTCATTATGTTGATCGGCTCTGCTAACTTACCGCGTAGTTTACGCAATCCATTCAGCGTCGCTGAGCGTGCTGCCATGATTAAAGGCGCATATTCAGCAGCAGAAGCAGCACGTATTCACTGCGTTGCTCTAGATGATGCACTCTACAACGACACGCGCTGGCTACAGTACGTGCAAGCAGGCGTGAAGTCTGTCACTGGTGATTTGCAAACTGATATCGGCTTGATTGGTCATTCCAAAGACAGCTCCTCATATTATTTATCGCTATTCCCCAACTGGGCGTCCGTCTCAGTACCGAGCTATCACAATCTATCCGCCACCCCAATTCGTGATAGCTATCTAATGGGCGCGACCCCGACTCCTGAACGCACGCCTGAGTCGACGCGCAAGGTTTTGAATGACTTCAAAAAGACAGACGAATATCAAAATCTGCACGAAGAAGCGGACTTTATTGATAAATATAAAAGACAGTGGGAATCAGCGCCTTATCCACCAACCTTTATGACAGCAGATGCTCTGATTGTCCAGTCAGGACATATTCTATTGGTTGAGCGCCGCAGCATGCCAGGGCGCGGACTGTGGGCATTACCAGGCGGCTTTTTAAATCCAAAAGAGACCTTATTCGATGCCTGTATCCGTGAGCTACGTGAGGAGACTCGCCTAAAAGTCCCTGAACCAGTATTGCGCGGCTCTTGTCATAGTCAGCATACCTTTGATGACCCATATCGCTCAGCACGTGGTCGTACAATTACCCAAGCCTTTTACTTTCAACTTAAAAATGACCCAAAAGGCTTGCCAAAAGTGAAAGGCGGCGACGATGCAGCCACGGCTTTTTGGCTACCACTCGCTGAGCTTGACGCCACCATGATGTTTGAAGACCATTATGCGATCATTACTAAAATGGTTGGTTTGTAGGATTTTATCAGGCGATTATCCGATTTTTCATTAACAATTTTCCACGCCCAAGCTGATAGACAGCAAGGGCTAACCGCCGTAACTGTTCTTTCATTAACGCAGCTACGGCATCTCAAAGCAGAGGAGTTCTGTGATGTATACCAGCAATTTAAACAATTTAATTCTAAATAGCGACAGCTACAAAACCTCACATTGGGTGCAATACCCAAAAGGTAGTGAGTACCTGTCCAGCTATATTGAGGCGCGTAAAGGCGACTACGATGTGGTGTTCTTTGGCTTGCAAGCCTTTATTAAGGAATACCTTAGTACACCAATCACTCATCAAGACATTGATGAAGCCGAAATGGTCATTCAAGCACATGGTTTGACTTTTAACCGTGCTGGCTGGGAGCGTTTGGTTGATAAACATGGCGGTTATTTACCACTACGTATCGAAGCCATCCCTGAAGGCAACATCGTACCCGTGTCCAATGTGGTCTGCCAAGTTATCAACACTGATCCTGAGTTTTATTGGCTACCAAGCTATATCGAAACGGCGCTACTCCGTGCCATTTGGTATCCATCAACCGTCGCTAGTGTCTCGCATTACTGCAAAGGCATTATTCGTCAGGCGTTAGAAAAATCTGCGGACAATACCGAATCGCTCACTTTTCGTTTGCACGATTTCGGCTCGCGCGGGGCATCTAGTCAAGAGTCTGTCGCGCTCGGCAGCTTAGCGCATTTGGTGAACTTTGCTGGAACCGATTCGATGACAGCGTTGGTGGCTGCCAGCCGCTGGTACCACATGGATAAAGACATGCCCGCGTTTTCTATTCCTGCCGCTGAGCATAGCACCATGACCGCGTGGGGTCGTGATGGCGAAACCGCTGCTTTTGCCAATATGATTGAGCAGTTTGGCGGCGTAGGTAAAAGCTTCTCAGTGGTCTCTGACAGCTACGACTTATGGAACGCCATCGATAATATCTGGGGCGGCAGCTTAAAAGATGATGTGAAAAATATGGGCGGGACTTTGGTTATCCGACCCGATAGTGGTGAGCCTGCCAAAGTGGTTCGCGAAGCCTTAGAGCGCTTGGCAGTAAAATTTGGAACAACGATTAATAGTAAAGGCTATAAAGTGCTGCCTGATTATGTACGTGTCATCCAAGGGGATGGCATTAGCCCACAAAGCTTAACTAAGATCATTGATGTGGTCATGAAAGCAGGCTTTAGCGCAGATAATGTAACATTTGGTATGGGCGGTGGTCTATTACAACAAGTCAACCGCGACACCATGAGCTGGGCGATGAAAGCCAGTGCTATCTCTATCGATGGCACATGGACAGACATCTATAAAGACCCGATTACCAGCCGCTCAAAACGCTCAAAGAAGGGACGTTTGGCGCTGGTCAAAAACAGCAATGGACAGCTAAAAACCATCAAGGCTGAAGACCTATCTGCAGACGCAGATAACCTACTGCGTGATATTTATGTCGATGGTAAATTATTAATTGAAGACAATCTCACCACTATTCGGGAGCGTGCAGGATGGTAGCAATATGATAAATAGCAATAAAATCGCCTCGGTGGCAAGAGATGTACTGCTTGCTCCTATTTATCTTTATCAAGGGCGCAAAATTAAGCGTGATACGGTACGTCTACCTGAGCCAAATGGCGAAAGGCACGGGCAAGTTCAATTAAATGACGCGATTGAATCGCTAAAGGAAGCGCACAAGCGAACATTAAACCTAATGGTCGTTGGCGATTCGGCAGCGGCTGGGGTCGGTAGTGAGACGCAGCAAGAGGCGCTTGTCGGTAACTTAATTCCTGTTTTGACGCAGCAGTCTGCTATCCACAACCAGTTTGATATACTGAACTGGTCATTGCAAGCGACGACGGGGCATACCAGCTTTGATATCTTGCGTAGACTTTATGTTCTACCCGCGCCTAGCCAGCCTGTTGATGTGATGGTACTAAGTGTCGGCGTTAACGACACCACCTCTAAAGTCTCTGTGGATAAATGGCAACAGCAAATTGAAAGTATTATCGCTATCGCTCAGCGTAAATTTGGCGTGCGAGAGTTGATTTTTTTAAGCCTGCCGCCGATGGCACAAATGCCTGCGATACCTGCCCCGCTGAGTAACTTTGTGGGTGCTAAAGCCTCTATCCTTGATAAGACATTGCAGCAAGTTTGCGCCGCTCATGATAGTGTCACCTACATGGCCACTGACTTTCCAAGAATGATAGCAGAGCATTCGAACGGTACTCCAATCGATATCAAAGTGATGTTTGCCAGTGACGGTTTTCATCCTAGCAGCCTCATGTATGGCTATTGGGCGCAGCAATTGTCAGAGTTGATTATACAGTTACTGAACCCTTCCGATGCTGAGTTGACTGATTAAAAACCATTGAGCCGTTACTTCTAAAAATCTAAACAAAAAAAAACCGCTGAATAGTCAGCGGTTTTTTTTGTTCTTAATACTATAGCTGTGCATGTTTGAGAAAACACATGCTCAAAATAATATCACGCAATAGGTGTGAATTATTCTGCAGCGTCAGTATCAGCAGCTTTCTTACGGCCACCAAATGCACCAAAACGTTTGTTGAAGCTAGCAACACGGCCTTCAGTAGAAGTTTTGCGTTGTTCGCCAGTATAGAATGGATGCGACGCACTTGAGATATCAAGTGGGTAGTATGGATATTCTGACCCTTCGTATTCACGAGTGGTTTTGGTTTTAACGGTTGAACGAGTTAAGAAAAACACGTCAGCGTTAGTGTCATGGAATAAAACTTCTTGGTAATTAGGATGGATATCTTTACGCATAATAAACTCTCTATGTCCGATGTATGTATAACACTCTTGAACACCATCTTAGACGATGTGTCAAACAAGTCATGACATACGTAACTGAGGCACTAAGGACATTGATAAGTATGGCAGCTGCGTCACTGGCTTATTCCAGCACCCAACACCATTCCTCTGCTCACTTAGCCTTTCCCCAGCGGGAAAATCAAAACGCGATTTTAACGGTTTTTACCGCTAGACGCAAGCAGCAGTTGTGAGTGATATATGTGATAAGTTGTCACCAAAATCTCTATTTTGTTGAGAGGGATACGCTATGTAAGTATAATATTAAATTAGTTTAAATAACCAATAAATATCTTAAGTTTAGATTTAGTTAATAATTATTTTTGATGTTAATCATTTGTTAATGATGATGGATACTGTCTGATGTCGCCTCATTAATCAAGCACCCACTATTTATAAACACTCAATAAGGACAATATAATGATAAATACTGTTATGAAGAATAGCGCAAAAGCCCTGTTTATCAGCTCAGCACTGGCACTCACCACTGTTGCAGGTGCGGCATTACCTAGTCAATGGCAATTAGACGACTCGCACACCCGTGTGGGGTTTTCTGTCAATCATTTAGGATTTTCGACCACCATGGGTCATTTTAACGACGTCAAAGGGGTCGTAAATTACGACGTCAAATCACCCAGTAAAACCAATATGAGCTTCACCATTGCAACCGATAGCATTGACACCAATTGGGATGCACGTGATGAGCATTTAAAAAAGGCTGAATTTTTTAACGTCACTAAATATCCAACCATGACCTTTAAATCAACCAGCGTAAAATTTATAAATCCGCAACAAGCCAAGGTCACAGGTGACTTTACTATGTTAGGTCAAACCAAACCATTAACTTTGGATGTGACTTTGAATAAAATCGCCAACAGCCCTCTTACCAAAGAGCCCGTTATTGGCTTCCGTGCAACGGGTAATATTGATCGCGCAGCCTATGGTATGACAGCTTTCGCAGATGGTATTACCACCGATGTCCCGATCCAAATCGATGGTGAGTTGATAGAGAAAAAAGCGCAAACCAACAAAAAATCTAAATAAGTCTAATTTTAGTCAAGCACAAATCGCTACTTCCTCTACATACTCTAAAAAAAAGCAGCCATCATAGTGGCTGCTTTTTTGACAATAATGAATCAACTCACTCGACATTTATATATATTCAATAAATCGCATAAATACTTTCCATTTGCTTGTTAACCTCAGTTTTTATTGTTATATTCATATATACGGATTTACGAATATAAAACATAACGCTGAGGGAGCAGAAAGATGGATACAGTACAGGTAGACTTTGCCGAGATAAATACTGAATGGGATAAAAACATCGCTGATTATCACTTTGATATTTATCACTTATCTGGTTGGATTGCTGCATCAGCTATTGTCGATAAAGGCACTCCTCAAGGAGTGATTGCCACTTATAACAATAAAAAAATATTTTTAACTCTCATTATAAGAGAACTCGACTCAGAGCATTGGGATGCGACTTCTACTTATGGTTACGGCGGTCCTGTCATGGACAAGTCTCTCACTGATGCCGAATTAGACATAATATTGGCAGAAGTAAGGGGCTTTCTCTTAGCAAAAGGCTGTGTGTCTTTATTCATGCGACTGCATCCAATCATCAATAAAGAGTGGCTACCAACGGTCGGCAAAGCACTCACTCATGGATTGACATTGATGTCTGACTTGAGTAAATCTGAAGAGGAGCACTGGAGCGAGACTCAAAATCGTCATCGTAGAGGCATTAAAAAAGCCTTAAAAATGGATGTCGTGACAAAAATTGAGCGTTTAACCAGAGAGAATGCAGTGATGTTTTCCAATATTTACAAAGAAACGATGGCGCAGGTGAAGGCAGATCAGTACTACTTCTTTGATGATGATTACTTTTTTAATCTGCTCGAAAATTTGCAAGACAGAATACTACTGATAACTGCCTATCAGGATAATAAAGCGATTGGTTCTTCTATCTACACCATCTGTAAAGAATCGGGCATTATGCAATTTCATCTCGGAGGCACGCTCAACGCTTATACCCATCTACAACCTTCCAAACTCATTACCCATGTGGCTCGTGATTGGGGCCGAACCAATCATTATAAATTACTGCATCTTGGCGGCGGCGTAGGCTCTAATCTAGATTCTTTATACGAGTATAAAAAAGGGTTTAGCTCACAAGAGTTATTATTCAAAACTTATAGACTCGTCGTTAATCCAGCAAAATACGCAGCATTAGTCGCTGATAGCTGGTTCACCGAAAATGATTTACGCTCCGACTTTTTCCCTTTATATAGAAAAGAGCCTACTAAAGAAACTATCTTGGAGACTGAACAAGCTGAAGCTTTGGCAGATATTTGATCGCGTTATTTTACGATTCTAATCATTCAAGCCAATAAAAAAGCAGCCATTACGATGGCTGCTTTTTTGATGCTAATTGTCTTTCATTTCGGTAGACAATGGGCTTACTTTACTTAGTTTTGACGATATGCCAAACGCCCAGTTTATTGTCGCCATCTTTATCGCCCACCTTTGTATCATTGGCGTAGAAATATAACGGCTTACCATTTACCGCCCATTGATACTTGCCATCTTCGCGTTGAAATGCTGCAAACTGCCCTGACGCTTTGGCATTACTCGGTGCCATGAATGCTGGCCAAGCAATTAGACAGGCACTACCACACTCTGATTTGTTCATCCCATCTTTGTCAAAGGTATATAAGGTCATGTGATTGCTTGCATCGACTAACATGCCGTTTTTACTCGCGACTGGCGCGGTATTTTTATTGGTGGCTTGTACATCATGCATGCCAGAATCATCATTGCCGAATACATTGTTTAATGTAGTACAACCAGTAAGCGTTAAAACACCGGTGAGAGCCGATAATATAAGCATACGTTTCATAATAACTTCCTTGTCATTTTGATTGTGATTATGATTGTCATCATAAATTTCTATTTGGATTTTTCTCATCGTCAGACGATTTAAACGGCAAAAAAAACCTACCGCTGACTTCAAGCAGTTTTAATATAGCATATGCAACAGCGCAGTCGTTTCTATCCATATATAAATTTACAAAAGCTTATGTATTTGCAAATTGGGTAAACTGGCATAGCCATTGCTATCAAGCGCCATAGCCATTCATTGACAAAACTCACCTATCTACTTACGTATTTGCCATCATATTGGTTGTCATTTTTCGTAGAATACTCTATACACATTAAGAATTACTACACAATGCTAAATATGACCCTTGCTGCTTCATATGCATATTGAACTTGACGTCCTTTGCACGCATATCAATAGTTATAAATGGTTTAGAACAACATCCATTAGGACAATTTTTTTAAAATAAGATTTTAGAATAAAACATTTAACAAATACACCGAGCATGACCTGCTGTAACTGCTATTAAGGATATAACAACGACAATGACTCACTCTTTCATTAAAAACCCAGTGAAAAACCAAGCGCACTCTGCCAAACGTGTCGGTATTCTTGGTGGTGGTACGGCAGGAGCAACCATTGCTATTCGCCTTGCGGCATTGGGGCTTGAAACTTACGTATTTGAAAAAAACAAATCGCTGATTGATGGTCCACCGATGTGTCACTTGCATGCTGGCGGCAATCTATACCGCGAAATTCCTGATGAAGATTGTGTGGCTCTTCTCAAACAATGTATCGATATATTGCGCCTTTATCCTTATACCATCGATGTTCGCCCAACAGTATTTGCCGTACCAACTCGCGATGAAGGCTTGCCAGAAGACTTGCTACCACGTCTAGATATCTTGACTGATGCGTATCGTAAGCTTATCGCCGAAGATGCTAATAACAAAATGTTGGGCGAACCTGAAAACTATTATCAGCTTTATAGTCATGAGCAACTCATTGCGCTGTCAGAACGTGAACAAGTCACTGTGCCGCGGTCGATTGATGAATGGATGATACCAGTCGCTAAGTATTTGGACTTAAATAAAGTCAAGTTTCCACTGATTGTCGTGCAAGAGTACGGCTGGAATATTTTTCGCTTGGCGGCCT
The DNA here is from genome assembly GCF_002453835.1 of Psychrobacter sp. UBA6739. Taxonomy (NCBI): domain Bacteria; kingdom Pseudomonadati; phylum Pseudomonadota; class Gammaproteobacteria; order Moraxellales; family Moraxellaceae; genus Psychrobacter; species Psychrobacter sp. UBA6739. Next base: position 61,621 of record NZ_DKHR01000015.1, on the reverse strand, counting down.
CTGCGCAATTGGCATTAGCAGATTATGAGCATGCACACGTCTTTACCGATACACAGGTTAAGCAAGTCATGCCTGTTGATTGTGAAAATTGCTCAAACGCAGACCATCATGTCACTAAATGGCGTATTGATTATCAACGAGCTGCCAGCTCTGAAACTAAGCTTACAACCGAATCTGAGACCAAAAATACAATTGAATCTATCGAAGTGGATTATTTAATCAACGCGTGCGGTTTTCGTACTGGCGTCATCGACGATATGGTCGGGGTCAAAGTCACGCGTATGGTCGAGTTTAAATCGTCTTATATTACCCACTGGGATAATACCGGCGGACAGATACCAGAGATTATCGTTTATGGCAGTCGCGGCACACCAGAAGGCATGGCACAACTCACACCTTACCCCGGTGGTTATTTTCAAATACATGGCATGAGCAAATTTATCACGCTATTCAATGATGGCTTGGTCGCCTCTAGCAAAGACAGCGCCCAACCTAAGCTGCCGCCGCAGTATGTGCACTATATCGAAGATGGCTGGGATAAGGCACCGTTACAAGCGCGTAGTCAGCAAGCGATTGACTATGTAGCGGAGTTTGTACCGACCTTCCATAGCGCACGTACGGTCGGTAACGCGCTATATGGTGGGCAGCAAATTCCCGGTGAAGACGATACGCTGCGAGTGGCTGATGTAAGCTTGTACTCTAATATTCGCTATGCTCGTGCGGAAAACGTCAAAGCATCCTCGACTTTGATTGCTGCCGATCAAATCGTTGATGAATTGACTGAACTTGGCTTAATCGATCATGACACGCCAGCCAACCGCAATCGTTATGCTCATAATTGGGCGTATTTGACAAAACACGATAGCGTGGCAATTGATGAAGTCGCGCGCACACTCGCTGAGCAACGCGGCTTTCCATTAGCTATGGCTGATGTGAATCACGGTATTGATGAGACACCTTTAGATGATTTAAACGTTGATAATGATTCAAGTGCTACTGAGATTTAACAAACGTTCTATTAAAAATTGAAAAAAAAGGAGAGAACGGCTAACAATCAGCCTTTCTCTCCTTTTTTATGGATAAAGCATTTATAGATAAAAGCATTTATAAATAAAAATATGTGCTCTTAACTACCAGCCATTTTTTCGGTATCGACTGCATCGTCTATTTTTACGACTGTTTTTAATAGGTCAATGGCTTCGTTAATCGTGTTACATACCACCAAACGTTCCAAATCTTCTTGCTTCATAAAACCTTGGTCAGCCGTATATTTTAAGTGCTCGATCATACGATCATAGAAACCATTGATATTCAGAATAATCATCGGTTTTTCATGTTGATATAGCTGACGCCACGTGGCGATTTCCATAATTTCTTCCAATGTTCCAAGCCCACCCGGCAAGGTAATAAAGGCATCTGCGTACTCTGCCATCACGGTTTTACGGGTGTGCATGGTATCGGTTAAATGCAGACGAGTCAGCTGCTCATGAGCAATTTCGTGCTTGAGCATAAAGGTTGGAATCACACCGACCGCTTGCGCACCGCCTTGAATCACCTCATCTGCAACGGCACCCATCAGCCCGATGCTCGCGCCGCCGTAGACCAAACCCATGCCATTGTCGGCAAGCGCACTACCCAACTCGCGGGCTGCCTGCTCGTAGACTTCATTATTGCCCAAACGCGAACCACAATAAACCGCTACCAACGGCATCGTTAACGTTGATTTATCCACTGCTTTTTCAATATTGGTAATGTCTTGACTGGTAATGACTTCATAAGTGTCATTGTTAATTTTCATTTGCATATAGCTTCCTTAATTTTTATATCGATTGTTTTTTGTTAAATACTCGTTAAAACCCTAATGGATAGTATCACCCAAGATAAATAGCATAGAACTTGAAAGTCACAATTGAACGCCTTGCTTGCCAGCATTTATCTTAACATAAGCGATGCTATCAGGTGGCTATCAGGTGGTTATCAGCTAATTTAAGCGGTTTATCACTACGTAATGACTACATTTTGAGAGCAGATTATTGATAAATAATTGCAAATAAATAGCCACTCCACACCGCATAGAACCATAACAATATGAAGGTTAAAGCATGGAAAATAAACAGTATCAGACGGATATTTATTCACTGAGTATCATGACTGAGCGCAATCAGGCATTGGCAGCGACTGTCTATCGTCCTAAAAACGAGGTGCAAATAGCGGTTATGATCGCGCCAGCAACGGGTATCAAACGCCAGTTTTATCACAATTTTGCCACTCACTTAGCAGAAAATGGCTTTGGTGTACTAACCTTTGACAATGAAGGCATCGGTGAATCGCTGTCGTCTGCATTGGCTAAATGCGATGCATCGCTGATTAGCTGGGGTCGCCATGATATGCCAGCCGTCCTTGATGCGTTGCAAGATGAATTTGCCGACGCCACTTATCATTTAATTGGTCATAGTGCAGGCGGTCAGCTGATTGGTTTGATGCCAAATTATAGTGCGCTCGCTTCAGTGTTCAATGTCGCCTGCTCATCAGGTCGTATTAAAAATATGAGCATGCCCTATAAACTCAAAGCGATGGGTTTTATGGATGCCTTTATTCCACTTGCCAACTTGACGTTAGGGTACACGCCGTCAGATAAAATTGGTATGGGCGAACCGCTACCACGGGGCGTGTCTCGGCAGTGGCGCGAATGGTGTAATGGCGCTGGCTATATCAAAACAGCCTTTGGCAAAAGTATACAAACGCACTTTTATGATGACATTACTATGCCATCATTATGGCTGGGGTTTAGTGATGATGATATTGCCAATAGCAAAAATATGGATGATATGATTCGTGTTTTTACTAAAATGCCAGTCGAAAAACAGTTTTTAGATCCCAAAAACTTTGGTCTAAACAGCATCGGTCATATGCGCTATTTTAGTAGCAGAACCAATGCTAAAGCCCCACAGCTTTGGCAAATGGCGGTTGATTGGCTAGCTAAGCAGTAATAAGTTCTGTTTAGTTAACCTATTCAAGTGCAATTCTATTTAGGGCGTATTTTTTGCTGCCTGTTCTGCTTGGACACGCTTGGTTAAGGCAGAATAAAGCGACGGCTGCATATTATGGATATTACCCAGCATCCATTTTACGTAGCTGATGGGCACGTCTTTAATCAGCGTGCCCTTATGTTTGCCAAAGGGCATTTTGCTCACTGGATTGGCTTTATTAGCGATAGCATGGACAGCAGCAAAATCCGTCGGTGCAATGGCTAGGCGCTCACAACACGCCTGATAAAGCAGATAACACATACGCGCATCACCCAGCGCATCATGAGCGGCAATCGTCATCCTACTTGCTTCCTCTTTGCCTAATAATTGCTCGATACATTTGGACTGACCATAGGCACTCCACTCTGGAAAGGCCACGCGCGCCAGCCGCACCGTACATATCAACTTAGTAGACGGACTGCCAATAACCCGCCAATCAAAGCGGACATTATGACCAATCAAATACTGCGGCAACTCAAACGCCTCTAAATCAAAGCGCTCAAGACCAGCGACATCATCATCAGTAATGCCATGAACTCTAATGACAACTGGTGATATCGAACGACCACTATTAAAATACTTCATCCACTCAAAACCCGTCATCGCATTAATAGTCGCCACTTGAATCGGACGCGGATCACGACCTTGATCGGTTTCGGTATCGATAATCAGCGCAGTATCAGTCATAAAAGTTCAGCCATGGATAACAATAATAGATAGCAACATTAGTATTTTATGTAACGTTTTAAAAATACGTAAACCTTAAAAGAAACGTTATATTTATGGGGATAAAAACTAGAGATAACAATGGCATACAAAGAATAGACGACTTCACTTATATAATAATAAGGAAAACTAATTTAAAAAACTAAAGAGAGATAGATGCCAGCAGATAGCAGTAACCCGCAATCAAAGCCAAAGAAAAGGCTAACTTTTTTAAGCCGTGTACTCAGTGTGCTCATTAAAGCGGCTATATTGTTGATGCTATTATTTGTATTTGATAGGCTCTTACCCGGTATCAGCCAACAAACTCAGTCATTTGTGATAGCAAAATGGCAACAGCTCAGTTTGTTACAGCAAGAACTACCGACGGAAAACAGCTTACCCAGTCCACTTCCAGAACAACATCTAACAGATACATGGGGCGCTGCACGCAGTCAAGGTCGCAGTCATGAAGGTATCGATATCTTTGCCGCACGAGGCACACCAATACGAGCCACGACACAAGGCATCGTCAGCAAAGTTGGTGAAAATACGTTAGGCGGTCGTGTGGTGGTCGTGGTTGGACCAGGCGGCGCAGGGCATTATTATGCGCATTTAGAAGATTATGCAGATATTAGTCCAAACGACTGGGTTAATGCCGGCGATATCATCGGCTACGTCGGCGACAGTGGCAATGCAAAAGGTACGCCGCCACATGTGCATTACGGTATTTATATCAATGGTAGTGCAGTGAACCCTTACCCACTTTTACAAAAAGATTAGGGTATCGCAGCTGATCTAATGTGGGCAGCTGGAAATACCATACTGAACGTCGAGCCTACCCCTTCTACTGATTCAATTTGTAAATTAGCCTCATGCTGATATAAAACGTGCTTAACAATTGCCAAACCTAGCCCTGTGCCGCCAGTCGCCCGACTACGACCTTTATCAATACGATAAAAACGCTCCGTCAACCGTGCGATATGCTCAGGTGCAATACCAATGCCGTTGTCTTCGACGGCAAATCGGCAACCTTCTGACGTTTTTGTCCAGCTAATGGCGATATTACCGCCCTTGGGCGTGTATTTGATGGCATTAATCACCAGATTAGAAAGCGCGCTATTTAGATACATCTCTGAGCCATACAGTCCGTCATAAGTGTCAATCTGCAAGTGAATGGTATGCCCATATTCTTGATTGTACGCTTGCGCATCATCATAAACATGGGTCAGCAGCTTGGTCATATCAATATAACTGAGCTCATGGGTTTCTTCGATTTCGATACGAGATAACAGCAATAAGTCATTTACAATTCTATTCATACGCGCAGTCTGTTGGCTCATCAGCTCAAACCCGCGCTTCCAATGCGGCGGCATATCTGGCTGATCCGAAAAATTTTCTAGATAGCCCATCATGACGGTCAACGGTGTGCGTAACTCATGCGAGACATTCGCCACAAAATCGCGGCGCATCTCCTCCAAATGATGCAAGCGCGTCACATCATAAATGATGAGCAGCTTCTCATCGCCAAAAGGCGTGAGCTCACACTTTAGATAACGCTTGGGCGCGCGCCACGAGACAATGTGCACACCATCCTGAGCGCCATCGTTAGGGTTGGTCGTCGCCTGATAATACTGACGAAATTCAGGCGCACTGATAAAGTCAAAAATGCACTTACCTTTATCTGATAATTGTAACAACATTAAATCTTCGGCGGCCTGATTCCACCATTCGAGCCCATCATCGTCATTGAGCAAAACCACCGCATCTCGTAATGCGCGTAGTGCGCTTCTAATTTTTTTGAGTTGATCCGTTGTATTCTGCTGAGTTGCTAGCAGTGATTTATTTTGTTGGTCGCCTTGAGCCGATATTAGGGTGTTCATCCATCATCCTTATCACTATTCGCCGTTTTTCACTGTGCTACGATTGACATACTGCTTTTATAGCGAATAAAAACCGTCCGTTAAATTGGTTCAATAAAGCTAGAAAATCGATAGCCTGTCCCGCGTACTGTCTGTATCAACGTATCACATTGATGTGGTCGTAGTAATGTCCGCAAACGTTTGATATGCACATCAATGGTTCTATCTTCGATATATACATTACCGCCCCATACTTGGTCTAGCAGCTGCGTCCGCGTATAGGCACGCTCTGGATGACTCATAAAAAATGCCAATAATCGATATTCCGTAGGACCAACATCAACCACTTTACCAGCCGCTGTCACTCGCTGACTTTTGGGATCAAGGCTCAAATTGCCGATTTCGATAGGTTTATCACTACTGAGCGCGTTACTACGACGCAATACTGCTTTGATTCTGGATATTAACTCTCGTGTCGAAAAAGGCTTGGTCATATAATCATCAGCACCAGCATCAAGGCCATGCACTTTGCTGTCCTCTTCACTTTTAGCCGTCAACATAATGACTGGTATCTCAGCGAGTAGCTCATCGTTTTTGAGCAATCGACAAAAATCAATGCCACTTTTATCTCCGGGCAGCATCCAATCTAGCAAAATCAGCGCAGGGCGGTGATCGACTACTTGTTGGTGCGCCTCAGATACATCCGCTGCCTGTAAACTATCAAATCCCGCCATCTCTAGCGTCATGACGATCATTTCACGAATCGCAGGTTCATCTTCAACAATCAAAATTTGCTCATTATACATACGGCATTCTCAGTGTTAGAGGACAACATTTAGCTGACAAAAAAGGCGATAAATGCTCGCCTGCTGCTCCCTATTAGACGGGGTAATTATGACAGTTTAATGACATTCAACTTTTAAGTGGTTCATAGGTCTCGTGACGGCTAATGCTTAGTTTACTCAATTCACTTCTAACAAGAAATTCAATGGCCCGTCATTGACGCTCGACACTTGCATATTAGCGCCAAACTGACCAGTTGCCACGTTTGGATGTTGCGTGTTGGCATAGGCGACCAATTGCGCAAACAACGCTTGCGCCGCATCAGGTGCCATCGCACCACCAAAGTCAGGGCGACGACCCTTGTCTGTTTTTGCCATTAGCGTAAACTGTGATACCAATAACAGTCCGCCACCAACTTGCTGGACGTTTTTATCCAGTTTGCCGTACTTGGCAGGATCATCATCATTATCAAAAATACGATAGGTGAGGATTTTATCCACCATGCGCTGGGCGCTTGTTAGGTCGTCATCAGGCCCTAAACCAATATAAGCCAATATGCCTTGCTCAATCGTACCAACACACTGCGCGTCGACGGTGACACTAGCATGGCGTACGCGCTGTATAAGTGCTTTCATTTACGGATTCCTTACCAATTATGCCCATACAATAATACGCCGTCCATGATAAAATACGGCCACTCTCTTGCTTATTAATTATTACATCACACCCTATTTTGGTAGCCTCATTATGAATGTATTCACTACTTTACAACAGCTTGTCCCGCAGCAGCAACTGAGTAAAGTTGCTGGGCGTCTAGCCGCTAGCCGCCATCCTTATGTTAAACGCACGTTTATCCGTAGCTTTGCTAAAGCCTACAACGTCAGCTTGGACGAGTATGAGCGCCAAAGTCTCAACGCCTATGAGAGCTTCAATGACTTTTTTACTCGTGAGCTAAAAGAAGACGCGCGCCCTATCGACATGACGCCTCATGGTATCGTCAGTCCTGCCGATGGTATTATCTCGCAGTTGGGTCAAATTGACGACCATAAATTGCTCCAAGCAAAAGGTCGCTATTATGACGTTGGTCAACTTCTTGCTGACAGTGAAGATGGGCGCTATTTTGCGGATGGCAGTTTTGCAACGGTTTATCTTGCGCCCAGTAACTATCACCGTGTACATATGCCCTTCGCCGGCACTCTGACCAAAACCCGTTATGTACCGGGTACGCTGTTTTCGGTCAACAATACTACGGCGGCGAACGTGCCAGACTTATTTGCGCGTAATGAACGCTTGGTTTGTCTGTTTGATACAGTATATGGTAAAGCAGCGGTGGTGATGGTTGGGGCGATGATTGTCGCTGGTATCGAAACGGTGGCAACTGGTAAAATTTCCCGCACTGATGATATTCAAGAAGCTGAGCACAATATGAGCTTTGAAAAAGGCGATGAGCTGGGGCGTTTTTATTTAGGCTCAACCGCAATTGTCATTCTACCAAAAGGCGCAAAAGCAGATTGGCAAGACAGTATGAAAGCCGATAGTGTGGTAAAAATGGGACAGCTATTGGGTGTCGCTAACACTCCATAGGCAAGCGATTTAACGACTCAAAAAAGCTCAGTTCAGCATCCTAATCTATGTTGAACTGAGCTTTTTATTGTGGATAATTATCTCATCGCAACATATTAGGGCGTGTCATCAATTAGCACATGAATACATTTAGTGGTCTTAAAATGGCTAAATTTTGCTAAATATCGTCAGAAATTTTGTCAATATGTTCATGTTAACGGCAATTTCTTCCTTGTTTATCTACAATTTTTCTCATTTTAAGCCTCACAATCTAATTGATGACACACCCTAGTTAATAATGAAAGTAGTTAATAACGAAAGTGCTTGAGAATAGGATAAGCAAACAAGATGTTTTCTTCTTGCGTACCGCGTCCGATATTGTGAATAATCAGCGGTGTACCATCCGCAGCGACTTTATCGGAGACGATGCCCGTGTGCGGCAAATTACCATTCGGTAGTCGCCACGTCACCACATCGCCTGCTTGAAAACTGGCTTTATCAGTCGTCGATAATGTCTTTGCGTGACGCGCAAAAAACACTTCAAGATTGGGCACTCGGCGATGGTCGATATTCTTATCGGTTGATTTGAGCCCCCAACTCTTTGGATAAGCCGACCAATTTGACTTCATATCATGGTTGACTAATTGCTGTAGATCTATATTTTGCAAGCGATAAGCACGGACGATAACATCGGTACAGACGCCAGTTTCTATCGGTACATCGCCACGCGGAAAATCCAACTTGCGGTAAGCAGGATCATAGCTGGTGGTAATGCCGATCTGTTTTTTGGCATCGTGCGCCAGTTTATCACCATTACTAATAGGTGCGGCAGCCTGCGTTAGTTGCGCCAAAGTTAATAGGCTAACAAAGACGAGCGATTTAGCAAAAACCTTATAAGTACCAGTAATTCTCATTTAATAATCTCTCTATATAATGTTCTTAATCGCTCATTGAGCTAACTATAAATGCTTTACTAGTTGAAAAAGATGAATGTTTGCAAACATGTAAACGGCAAAATGATGGCTTTACTTAAGCATCAATCAACCATCCTTGCTGGGTCGCATAGTCGATATTTTTTGATAGCCAATCATGAATGGGAGGAAAGCTGTCTTTGATAAAAGCAAGTGCCGCAGCCACTTGCGAGCACGTGACGTTAGCATCAATCCACGTTTTTCCATTGGTATTTAAATTCAATAAAAAAGGCAATAAGCGATCAACCACTCTGATCAGCTGGGTTTCTTTACTACTACCCGTCTCCTGCTCTTCCCAAATCTCATTTAAATCCATGATGCCATTGCCACGCTCAGCTTGCAATCGAGCAATGCCTGCACGTTCTTCAATGTGCGCCTCGCTACGACTGTTTGCGAATAAAAATGTATCGCCAGCGTCAATCTCACCCAAGTCATGTACCAATGCCATCTTGAGTAGTTTTTCATGATTGACATCTAGCTCAAACTGTTCAGCGATAGACCAGCACGCCATGGCTAAATGCCATGAATGTTCGGCAGAGTTTTCTTTGCGTATGGTATGCGTCACATAACTACGACGATTGATACGTTTAAGCGCATCAAGCTCTAATAAGAAATGAGTGACATGATCTATATCAATGTTTGAGGCAAGCGTTGGGTTGGTTAATAAAAGGGGTTTGGTTGATAGCATAAATTTTCTCTTAATTTTTCTACGAATATATAGCGCTTCATTTTACCTTTACGCATAAGCAATTATTATACATTTTATGAGCGCTATAAAAGAGCATGCCAACCTATAGCTGATTAACACCACTATAAAAAATAGCGCTTATGTGAGTAAGCGCTATCGGTTCTATTTTGAACAAAAGAACTATTTAATCAAGTTACTGATGGTTTTAAAAGCAGGGTCTTTACTACTGCGGCATAACTCAAACAGAATGGTTTCAACTGTGGTAATCACGCCACCAGCACGGCGAATACGGCGAATTGCTTGCTTTTTATCATACGGAAAACGCGAACCGACCGCATCACCAATAATAACCGGCTGCATACCATTATCTAGCAAATCAAGCGCTGTTTGTAGTACACAGACATGTGTCTCTACGCCAAATAGCAAAACAATACTTCGATTTTGCTGCGCTAAATAATGCCACGAATCATCATTATCACAAGCGCTAAAAGTGACCTTTTCAAAGCTTTTGGCGTTATCGCCTTCTAATACCTCGCGTATTTCAGGTAGCGTATCGCCGAGCCCTTTTTTATACTGTTCATTGAGCATGATAGGGATATTCAGTGCTTGTAGACCTTTAATAAGCGTCACTGTTTTTTTGACGATGTTTTCATGGTCATAAATATGCGGTGTTAAGCGTTCTTGAACATCGATTATCATCGCTTGGGTATTTTCGCGAGCGATTCGATAGGTACGATCGGTAATCATAGTAGACATGGCACACTCCTTGTACGGCTGACTTTATTGTTAAAGGCTATGTTAGTTTTATCATTGATATTGTCTTTATTAGCCTTACTCTTATTTAGTCATAGTTTGCTGAGGGCGTCAATGGAGATAGTCTCTAATAATGATTAATAACAATTCATCACGTTTGATTCATACTGCTTAGCGTAGGTTTTTGATTATGAATAGCCAATAACTATATATTATGACGCCTAGCATTACGTAATAAAGACTGTTTTTGAGTCATGACTATGACCACACCGAAAACAATACCAAAACACAAGGTTAAAAGATAATACACCATATAAATGAGCGTGTTTATAAATGCAAAGAACATGCTGGTTAAAGTAATGATTAATATCGCAGCGATAGTACCACCGAATAGCTCTCGATATTTTTTATTAAAAATCTTAAAGGCTACCAACGGTATCGCGATACCAAACAAGCCAAATGTAGCACCCCAAACACCTGCCATATCCATATCAAAATATAGTACCCCTAAAACATTAGCGAAAATACCACATATAAAAAACGCAATCGCAAAACGTATAGGACCCAATACTTTTTCCAAAATATAACCTGTCGCAAACAGCATCCCCAGACTCATTACTAAATGCATAATTCCTGCATGTACAAAAAGTGCTGTGACCACCCGCCAATATTGACCAGCTTGCAGCGCGTCCATCGTCAACCCACCTACACTATTTACCTGTCTAGATAAAGGGTCAATGATATCCATACCCATGAATACGGTTAGTATAAATGTACCTATACAGGTCAGTATTAACACCAACGTTGCAGGTCGTTCTTTATTATTTTTAAACCAAACTACTAGGCTCTTTGATACATCACTTACTGGTGCTCGTTTTTTTACGGGCTTTTGTTTTTGTATATGTTTTCGCTTTTGTATATGTTTTTGCGTACTTTTCTTTTCTTGACTATCAAACTCTGCTGCGAGAACGAGCAACAAGCACAGCACCATACCAATAAAAAACGAACCAAATCCCCAAACAAAATCACGATCTAAGCTATCAGCAAGTAATCCTGTTTCTGGCTTCAATATCAAGGGTGGCAAATTAGATTGCCTATTAGCCGTAGAAATCGTGTGTAAGTAAGCATTTCTGCTATTTGATGATTTAAGTTTCTTAAAGTAGCTGATAGTAGAGAGGTCGTTGGCTGCGTACTTATGGTGCGAGTCGTTAATAAACGCTGAGTATTGACTGTCTTTAATACTTTGGTCTGCGCGATTATCGTATTTCGTGTGGTAGCTAGAACCTAGCCAAATATTATCAGCGGCTATAAATGGCGTCGCAATGTAATAATCAATATGCAATGTTGAGTCAAAATATCGTCCACTGACTACTTGTGTTTCTATATAAGAAACGCTCTCTAATTTGAGTGGCTCAAAATCATTTACTCTGAAATACTTTTGCTTTGGATAATGACGAATATCATTCAAGCTATTTACTTCAATGACCTCGTAAGCCGCTTTGGATAAATAGTTTTGGCTGAGAACGAGCGGTATCACTAATGCTAGAACCATCGTTATAAAAAAGTAGCCTGAACTACTGCGCTTAACCCATTTTAAGGTTAAAAGCTCATACCTCGGCCACATCCAAATACTAACGACTAAAACAGATAACAGAAAAGGAATACCAAAATCCCAATAGCCTTCCTTTAAAGGTAGAATATCTAGATAAATATCTAGCAACCAACGTAAAGCCCCAAAAAGCAGAATGGTCAGGATACTAAGACCTAAATATGGCAAGAATATTTGCTTTAGTTTTATTATGATCGATTCTTTAGCGCTTAGGCTTTGTATTCGCTTCTGTTTAGCACTTTTGCTTACTCTTTTTTTGTTTCTGCTTCTATTTTTATTCTTATACCTATACTGGCTTTGCTTATTATTATCCATGCCCTATCACCACAAATCTAGCGTAACTTAAACTGTTGAAATGCTTTTTTATCAATCGTTGCTTTTAAGACTAATAGTAAGCAAATAAACATGCCAATGATAAAAAATCTAAAGAATTTTGCTAACTCTTTATCTGCTTTTTCGTTAAGTGTGCTCAACTGAGATACAAGTATTATTGGGTCATTAATATGTTGCTGACCTGACAATCTAATCGCTTCTAAATAACCATACTTAGTATCTGAGTTTTGCAATTTTTCAAAATAATCAGCAGTAGATATCTCTTCATTTGCATATTGTTGTCTAGAAATCCTTTTAAAATTTTCTATTTGTTGAACTTTCTCTTTTTCTTCAAGATCATTATCAATAACCTTAGTAAAAGCCTGTCCCCACCAGATATCTTTATCTCCATAAAAAGGAGTGGCAAAATATAAGTATATTTTTAACTCTTGTCTAGATTTCCCCATCTCCCTAGTATTGAAGTAAGAAACAACCCCTTGTTTCTCAATACCTTTATTATCAAATTGGAAGTATTTTTGTTTTGGATATAATTTAATATCACTTATATTACTTATATCAATAATGTCATATGCTGCTTCATATAAGTAAGCTTGACTGATTGATATAGGCGGAAATAAAGCAAGTATCATCACCAAGTAAAATACATTAGCGCTATTATCATCAAATAATTCAAATCGTAGCAGTCTAATCCTTGATCGCATTATGACAAGCACTAAAATAACACTGATAATTATTGGGATAATTAAGTTCCAGACCGTATCTTTTAGAGGCCATATCCCTAGACAGATGTCCAACATCCATCTTATGATGTTGTAGAATAAAATGGCGCCAATACTAAAACCTAAAAAAGGAAGAAAGATATAGCGCATTTTTAACTTAAACACCTCTAAATCTAAGCGCCTCTTATCTGACGATTTATGATGTGCCATTTATACTCTACCTTTCATTACTATGACTTAAACCAAAAAAAGCGCCTCCAACATTAAGTGAGAGACGCTCATTTTACAAGACATTAGTACAAATTTAATCGACAAATATCAGCTTTATTAATATTTACTGCTATTTGGAGATTAGATAAAAATTACACACGCTCAATAATAGTCGCGATACCTTGGCCAAGACCGATACACATAGTCGCTAGACCAATTTCAGTATCTGACTGCTCCATGGCGTTTAGCAAAGTAACCGTGATACGAGCACCTGAACACCCTAGTGGATGACCTAATGCAATCGCGCCACCATTAATGTTGACGATGTCTTGCTTGTCCGTCAAGTTTAAGGCTTTTAGTACTGATAAGCCCTGCGCTGCAAAAGCTTCGTTTAGCTCGATTGTTTGCATATCATCGATGCTCATGCCAGCACGTTTAAGCGCTTTTTGCGTCGCAGGTACTGGACCGTAACCCATGATAGCCGCATCACAACCAGCGACTGCCATGCTACGAATACGAGCGCGAGGTTTAAGACCTAGCTCTTTGGCTTTTTGCGCGCTCATGACTAGCATCGCTGATGCACCATCAGATAATGCAGATGAGGTCGCAGCAGTTACTGTACCGCCTACTGGATCAAAGGCTGGACGTAGCTTTTGCATTTGCTCCATCGTGGCATCAGGACGAATCACTTCATCGACAGTACATAGTTGCAGGCGACCCGCTTCGTCATGACCTTCGATACCGATGATTTCATTGTCAAAACGACCTTCAGTAGTCGCAGCCCATGCACGGCGATGCGACTCAAGACCAAAGGCATCTTGCTCTTCACGGGTGATGTTATTCATACGACCTAGCATTTCAGCAGTTAAGCCCATCATGTTTGAGGCTTTTGCATAGTGCTTTGACGCTTCAGGGTTCAGATCAACGCCATGCATCATGCCGACGTGACCCATATGCTCAACACCACCGATGATGAATACATCACCTTGACCGGTCATGATCTGAGCCGCAGCAGTATGTAGCGCCTGCATAGATGAACCACATAGACGGTTAACGGTTTGACCGCCAGCAGTCTTTGGAATACCAGCAAGCAAGCCGATGTTACGACCGATGTTTAAACCTTGCTCTAGTGTCTGATTGACACAACCCCAGATAATGTCTTCGACGTCACGTGTGTCAAAGTCGTTACGCTCAACCAATGCACGTACCAATTCGGCAGACATGCTATCAGCGCGGACATGGCGGAACATACCGTTTTTGGTTTTACCCATCGCTGAGCGTACGCCATCTACGATGACCACGTCTTTTGGACTTAAAATTGTCATACTATCTTCCTTTTCAATTTTTATTGTCAGTGTAGTCAGTCTGCTTTAGTGCTATTACCTCGTCAATCTCGCTTGAAGTACAATACGTACCTCTACGCTTGATGTCTTTGTACTAGCCCTAAATGAAACTAACTATAATCGTACGTGTGCTATTAAAGATTTGTTATTAAAAAATAGTGCCATTAAATATAAATAGATTAATAGCTCTCACCCTCAAACAGCACACGTACGGCACTTCATCCTAGTAATGACTGCCTATTACGCAGTTGCGTAAAAGGTCTCGCCCGCTGCTGCCATGTCGCGAATTTTTTGCGGCGCTTCATAAGCTTTGCCAAGGTATGCGTATTTTTCACACAGTGCCAAGTAGTTATCTAGACCCATTTGGTCGATATAACGGCAAGGACCACCGCGGAATGGCGGGAAACCAACACCCATAATCATCGCCATATCTGCTTCTGATGGCGTGCTGACGATATTGTCTTCTAGGCAGCGTACAGTTTCATTACAGAACGCTAGCATAGTGCGGTCGATAATTGCTTGATCATCAAAGGTTTGCTTGTCGCTATCAGTCGTGGTTTTTAACAGCTCATAAGTGGCTTCATCAGCAACTTTCTTTGGCTTGCCACGTTTGTCCATTTCATACTTGTAGAAACCAACGCCGTTTTTCTGACCTAAGCGTTTGTTTTCATATAAAAGCTCAATCGCGCCTTTATAATCAGGCTTCATGCGGTCAGGGAAACCTTCTGCCATGACTTCAGCGCCATGTACGCCCGTATCCAAACCAACAACGTCGATTAGATAAGCAGGACCCATCGGCCAGCCGAATTTTTCCATGACTTTATCGACATGAGCAAAATCTGCACCTTGCTTGAGGAGCAAATCAAATGCACCAAAGTATGGGAACAAGACACGGTTGACTAAGAAACCTGGGCAGTCATTAACCACAACAGGTACTTTGCCCATTTTAGACGCTAGCGCAACGGTAGTCGCAATCGCTTCTTCAGAGGATTTCTCACCGCGGATAACTTCAACCAATGGCATACGGTGTACTGGGTTAAAGAAATGCATNNACGAAGTTTTCTGGACGCTCAAGTGCTTCAGCCAAGAAAGTAATAGAGATGGTCGAGGTGTTTGACGCTAGGATACAATCGTCTTTTACTAAGCCTTCAACTTCTTTAAGAACCGCACGCTTCACGTTTGGATTTTCTACCACTGCTTCGATGACGATATCAGTTTCAGCAAAATCGCCGTAATTCAAAGTAGGACGGATACGGCTTAAGGTTTCACCCATTTTTGCTGGGGTCATTTTGCCGCGATCGACCATTTTGCCCAGTAATTTGCTGGCTTCGCCCATACCAAGATCTAATTGCTCAGACTTGATATCTTTCATGATGATTGGCAAGCCTTTGCTGGCTGCTTGATAAGCGATACCGCCGCCCATGATACCAGCGCCTAGTACAGCGGCTTCATTGATTTCATGCGCTTTTTTGCTGTGCTGCTTGGCTAATTTTTTAACCAACTGATCGCTTAAGAATAAACCAACCAAGCTTTCTGCTTGTGGGGTTTTCGCCGCTTTTGCAAAACCAGCCGCTTCTACTTCAATCGCTTTATCACGTGGTAAGTTAACGTGTTTTTCCATCGCAGCGATAGCAAGTGCTGGTGCAGGATATTGTTTAGGATTGGCTTTAGCAAAGATCATACCTTTTGCGCTGTTAAATGCCATCGCTTGCTCAAGCTGATTTAGCTTAACAGGAACGAGTTTCTCTTCACGCTTCGCTTTCCAATCAAGCTCACCTGAGATACATTTTTTGACCAAATCAATGGCAGCATCTTGCAAGTCATCAGCAGCAACGGTCGCATCAACCAAGCCCAGTTTTAGGGCATCAAGTGGTTTCTTTGGTGTACCAGTCGCAATCAGCTCAAGCGCATTATCGATACCAATCACACGCGTACTACGAACCGTACCACCAAAACCTGGGAAGATACCCAGTTGGGTTTCTGGTAGACCGATGATGGCTTTGTCGCTCATGACGCGATATTCACAAACCAAAGTCATCTCACAACCACCGCCAAGCGCCGCGCCATTGATGGCCGCTACTTTCGGGAAAGGCAGGTCTTCAAAGCGGTTAAAGGCGTCATTGATACCTACGACCCAATCTTTAATCTCGCTTTCTGGCTTTTTAAAAGAGCCAACGAATTCTGTGATATCAGCACCAGCGATAAAGACGCCTTTGCCTGAGGTCACGATTAAACCTTTGACGTCGTCAGCTTTTTCTAAGGCAGTAACCGCTTCACCAAATTGCTTATTGGTCTCAGCATCAAACTTGTTCACGCTCTCATTTTCGGCGTTGTACTGCATGTTGGCGATGCCATCCTCTAGCATTGTCACCGTGATGCGATTTCCTTGGTATATCATTTGGAACTCCTTGCTATATAACGAAAGCTACGTTTTAAAATTAAAAGTTTTAAAATTAAAAGTTTTAAAATTAAAGGTCATAGCCAGTTATTGTTAGAAAAACGAGTAATAACACTGCCAATATACTGTGTTATAAAGTCAGTATAGAGTAAGCAGTGAAGATGTCTTTATTATCCAGCGCTCATGGTTATATATTCATTTTTTATGCTTAATGTTACCGCGTTAGCACAAGTGAATACGGCGCTTCATTTATATATATTGTGACCAGTACTGATATTGAACATACTAACATTAAAAATATGGACTGAGATTTGAGCAAATTTTTCGCTGAAATAAGCACGCAAACCTCTAGCCCTGAATCATCAGATCATTTTTATGGCAATTAGTGTAGGGGATTATGCCCCTAACTGTCACAAGCTAATACCATACTCACAAGTCACTCTTAAATCAGCAGCAGCCCTTTACCTGACTAGTAATGTGCTTTAAGTGACGGTTTGTATACTGAAATTGTATACTAAAAATTCGTCTTTTAAAGATTATAATGACAGATGCTTATCGTCACATGACATCACACGCTTAACTTGATTCTTTATCAAAACATATCCACTGACTAAGTTAAATCACCAATACGTAACGAGGGCTTGTTGCATTATTTCGGTGTGCTTAATCGAATTTTTAACAGTAAGCTGCCAAAAATATGGCATTGATGATGCTCAGCCCATAAGCTATATAATCTATCATGCTACACTAGCGATATTTTTATTATTCACCTGATAAATGGTTGGGTTATGACTGTTTCTTCTACGCCAAGCTTTATACCTGAAAGCCTTATGCCTTCAAGACTTGTATCTTTTACTAGTTTTAATAACAACACCGAGCAATTTCATAGCGCCGTGCGCGCGCAACTTGCACAAGATATCGACGTGCTGTTTGCTTATGCTGAGCTGCCAAGCCCGCTGCTTGATGCCTGTCGTTATGTGATGACCGGTCAAGGTAAATTGGTGCGTCCACTATTGGTTGCCAGTGCCTTTGATAGTGTCAATCAAAGCAATGCTAATGATAATGATAATACAGATAAAAGCACTGACAATAAAAACAGCATGGCTAACGCTGATGGTTTGGAAGCTCTATTAGAAAACGACTCCGATTATGATATGGCGCGCCGTGCGGCATTGGCGGTAGAGCTGCTGCATACTTATTCGTTGGTGCATGATGATCTGCCCTGTATGGACGATGATGAGCTGCGCCGTGGTCAGCCAACGGCGCATATCGTCTTTGAAGAATCAACCGCCCTACTCGCTGGCGACGTGCTACAGACGCTCGCCTTTGAAGTATTGACCGCAGAGCTGCCCACTTTTGCGCCCTTTGATTCAGCCATCGTCAGCCAGCTTATCGCAATATTTGCACCACGTGCACGGCGTATGGTTTCTGGTCAAATGCTTGACCTGAATGCTGAGGCTAGTGCTAGTATTTCACAAGGCGATCTAGAAGCTATCCACCGTGATAAAACAGGCGCATTGATTGAAGCCGCTATGCTTATGGGCGGCATCTGTGCTGGTGCGACCGCTCCGCAGCGTATGGCACTGCAAGAGTGCGCTCAGCACATTGGTCTCGCCTTTCAGGTTCAGGACGATATTTTAGACGTCACGACCTCTACTGATACCCTTGGCAAACCTGCAGGCAGCGATGAGAAACTAGATAAATCTACCTATGTGAAATTGATGGGTGTCGAAGACGCGACCAGCTATGCGCAATCGCTATTTAATGATGGACGCACAGCCATCATTCGTGAACTGAGTCGTCATGAATCAAGCAGTAGCGAGCTTGGCAATGACGCAAACAATGATGCTTTACTGGCATTAATAGAATGGCTATGGGCACGTAAAAAATAGCCAAAAATTTAATCATCAAAGAACGGTAATGAGTGGTCAACATGGACAGTAACCCTACCCTGCGTATTTACCTTGGCACTGGCGGTTATAGCGATACCGATTTGCTCGGTACGCTGTATCCAACTGGCACAAAGAAAACGGACTTCTTACGTGAGTACGCCAAACAATACGGCGCGGTCGAGATTAACAGTACCTTTTACGCGCCTATCGGACAGAAAGCCTTTACAGGTATGGTCAATAAAGCCTATGCCGAAGCGAATAGCCAATTGAAATTTGCTGTCAAGCTACATCAAGACTTTACTCATGCGCGTAAGGGCACTGCTGAACATGCGCAAGCGTTTTTAAATGCCCTATCCCCGCTTATCGAAGCCAATGCTCTAGCGCCACTATTATTACAGTTCCCACATGGCTTTGATCGTACCCGTGAGCACCGCTTATATCTGGCTAACCTCGTGAGTTGGTTTAAGGATTATCCATTAGCCGTCGAGTTCCGTCATAACGGTTGGCATACACCGCAAGTGGTCGATAGCTTTACCCAGCAAGGTCTGATTTGGTGTAGCGTCGATTATCCAAAAGTTAGCGGTCTGCCACCGTCACGGCTGATATTTACTCAGCGTACTGGTTACCTACGGATGCATGGTAATAATCTCAACTGGTGGGATGCAATGAGTGCGGCTGATCGTCATGATTATCGTTATAGCGAGGTGGAAATGCAGGATTGGGCGCAAGCGATTGCCAATCAGCGTCAGCATTTTGATACTTTATATATTTTCTTTCAAAATACCGTTAATGCGCACGCTTATTATAACATTGCCATGCTGCGTGAGGCGTTGGGTAAGTTTGGGTTTGAGGTGTTGTAGCTTCAATAGCTAGTAGATACAAACCTGACTTAAAGAATGTATATAGGTAGTATGAATCAAAACAAATAATTTTTTAAACTAACTATTTACGCCGTAGGTTAGCACCTACGCTACGATTACCAAAGAAAGGATAATTGTGAAAATTTCAGATGTTTCTAAAAGGGTTACTCAAAATAAAACTACAATTAAAGAGATTAAAGACTCCTTAAAGCCTATTAGAAAAAGAGAGGCTCTAAAAGTTGGCATATGGCCAGTTACTGTTTATCATGCAACATTAAACCCTAAAATCCAGTCTAAAACCATATTAACAGACTCTACTTGGGAGTTTGTAGAAATATATTTGAAGCAAAACTGTGACGGTTCAAAAAAGCAAAAAAATGCTATCCTGTATTGGCAACAGGCAAGGAATTTTTATCAGGCAACACAATCTCTCGATAATAACTCTAAGCCATTGACTATTTATTATTGCCTTCTAAACGCAACAAAAGCATTACTAGAAACTAAAAAAATTCCCTATAGTTTTGCTCATGGTGTCGCAGGAAGGAGTAGTAACGGGCATAACAATATAAAAAATGAGTTCGTAAGACTAAAAACTAAAGGTGTACTTTCTGGATTATGCAATTATTTAGAAGAGCCAGTCCGCCCAATATCTGTTCAAGAGCCACACGAAGAGTACTCGATTAAAGATATTTTTTATAACCTTGCTTTTATTCATCGTGCCTACAATGTCACCTATTCAAACAGTGCAGAACTATTTATACCCATACTAAATCCACAGCTCGTAAGAGATAAGAGTATTAATCGGGCTTGGTTACAATTTGAGCTTGAACCAGAACATTCTAATAAAACAACATTATCTCGTATATTTCATCTGAAGTATGAACGAGAAAAAATCACGGATAATAGTGAAGGATTCATTATTAGGCATAAAAAGAGATTTGAATGGGATGTTGTCAGAAACGTACCTGACAGTGCAAATAAGCTTCGTTTAGACAACTATATTAAAACTCGTCGTAAAGAATTCCAATACATATACAGCGCTAATGAACTTTGGTATTTAAAAAGGAATGATCTTATTCCAGGTGTTATTAATCATAGTCCACTAGTACTAATATATTCAGCTATGCATCGTCTAAGTGAACTTGCAAGATATGAACCTGATATTCTAAAGTCTCATCTCGAAAAGGATGCCTCATGGCTTCTAAATGAATTTATTAATAAGTCTGTCGTACAGTTTATTGATCAGATTTCTTCTGAGATCACTGGCAACCAATTTCGTATTACAGGGTTTCGCTCCTGATTAACGATGTATTTATTAGCCCAAAGATATTGGCAATTGCTAACAACAATATCAAACCAAAAAAAAAGGACGCTTCACAGCGTCCTTTTTTATTAATCAAATACTTGGTTTAGAGATTACTCTTCAACACCAGCATCTTGACCTTTATATTTCGCATTGGCGTAATCCCAGTTCACTAGCTTGTCTAGGAACGTATCAACATAGTCAGGACGACGGTTGCGATAATCGATATAGTAAGCATGTTCCCACACGTCACAAGTCAATACCGCTACTTGGTCATGTGCAAGTGGCGTATCAGCGTTAGCTGTTTTGGCGATAGACAATTTGCCACCGACTTTATCAGCGACTAGCCACGCCCAACCTGAACCAAACTGAGTCAATGCTGCGTTTTTGAACTCTTCACGGAACTTGTCGTAGCTACCGAAGTCTTCTTCGATTTTGCCTTTTAGATCACCAGTAGGTTCGCCGCCGCCATTGGTTGGCGTCATGCAGTTCCAATAGAACGTGTGGTTCCATACTTGGGCTGCTTGGTTGAACATACCTTGCTTGCTGTCATCTTTAGCAGTCGCTACGATGATTTCTGGCAATGTTTTGTCTTCTAGACCAGAACCTGGTAGCAATTCGTTGAGCTTAGTCACGTAAGCATTGTGATGCTTGTCATGATGGTATTCTAGCGTCTCGGCACTGATGTGTGGCTCTAGTGCGTCTTTTGCGTATGGTAGCTCTGGTAAAGTAATGTTTGACATAGTTATTTTATCCTTGCTGTTTTTAGCCGTCATTTGATAAAAACTCATTATAGAAACTGAATTTTACGCTATTTTTACATGATAAAAAACACGATAAAATGGCGGACTAAATTGGCTGAGTTTATTGTTTGAAATGAATATTATTGCTTAATACCGTTTATTGTTTAACACAGTATCACGTATTATTATGAATCCAAAATTAACTTACTTTTGTTACAGTTTGCTCAAAAGCCAAGTGCTTGACTTCATAAGCATTTATTAACTTAATATTCACAAGCCATAAGATATCATTCACTGTAGCTTGGCGGCTATTATAGCAACAGTAGCGACAAATATCAGTTACCAAATGTTATGGATAACACTGTTAGTATAGCCTTTGGTTGTCTATAGACTAAGCGCAGAATGCCTTACCATGCCAATCGTGCTAGGCACTTAGCTGACTGATAAACTGATGAAATTGGCATTAAGATACCGATATAATTTAAAAACCGATCATACTTTCACCAACCATATTCTTAATAATGACATAACGGAATAACCCTATGAGCACCACAAATACCTCACGATCCTCCATCCAATCAACCCCTGATAATCAATGGGTGCTCGCCAGTAATAATAAAGGCAAACTGGCTGAGTTTAAAAGGCTGTTTGCCGAGGCAGATTTGGATGTGACAATCATCCCGCAAGGACAGCTTGATATCGAAGATGCAGTTGAGGATGGTTTAAGTTTTGTAGAAAACGCCATTATTAAAGCGCGTCATGCCAGCCGTATCAGCGGACTGCCTGCGATTGCTGATGACTCAGGACTATGTGTGCCTGCACTCGGTAACGCACCTGGGATTTACTCTGCTCGCTATGCTGGCGAACACGGTAACGATGCTAAAAATAACGCCAAGCTCATCGCTGACTTGCAGCCTATTCGTACTGAGCACGCGAACGAGCCTATTAAAGGGTTATTTGTTTGCGTACTGGCGATGGTGCGCCATGCTGATGATCCTCTACCGATTATCGCGCAAGGTCTATGGCAAGGTGAGATTTTAGAGACAGCGCATGGTGATGGCGGTTTTGGTTATGATCCGCTGTTTTGGTTGCCAGAGTTACAAGCTAGCGCAGCGAGCTTAAGTGCTGCCGATAAAAACCGCATCAGTCATCGTGGTCAAGCGATTCAGCAATTATTGGCGCAGTTACCGTTGTAGATAACCCTTAAATCTTATAGTCGATTCAATTTAGCCCTTTATCTATTAATGCTGATACAAGAAAGTCGAGCGCAGAGGTACAAATCGTACTCTAAGCGAGATTGACGATGTAGCAGATTCAAAGTGAATGGACGATAAAGAGATAATTTTTACTTTAATAAACAGATAGATTATACTGTTCTACTTTTAAAATTTTGTTGAAAGCCGTTATTTGTCTGTATAATTCACCAAAAAGCGTTATTATGCGGTGCATTAACGGTTTATGATTGATATCTGATAGCGCCTATTACTAAGATATCCGTTTCACATTTTAGTATCAGTCAGCGCCAGTGGTGACCAAAGGCGATTGCTCAAGGTACTGACTTTGACATTGCGCGCTATCGCTATCCCCTATTTATTCCAACGGCAACCCATGGTACACGCCCGTAATTTGAGGCACGGTTTGTCTATTACCATTTAACCCTAAGTACTATTTAATCAAACGTACTATTTAATCCTAAAGGTGTAATCAACATGGCTACAGATTTACAAGTCACAACCAACAAGTTATCTAATAAAGAAACCCAATTGACAGTTAAAGTACCTGTCGAAAAAATTCAAAACAAAGTCGAAGGTCGTATTCGCCAAGTTGCGAAAACTGCCAAGATTGACGGTTTCCGTAAAGGTAACGTCCCTATGTCACACATCCGTTCACAGTACGGTGCTGGCATTCAACAAGAAGTCATCAACGATGTGATCCGTGATACCGTTTTTGAAGCGATCAAATCTGAAGACATCCGCGCGGTTGGCATGCCTAACATCGACGACGTAAAACTTGAAGATGATTTCTTGGTTTATCAAGCCACTGTTGAAATCTTCCCAGAAGTAGACGTGCAAGGTATCAATGAGATCGAAGTTGAGCGTCACACGGCTAAAGTAAGCGAAGAAGACGTCGACACTATGATCGAAAACCTTCAAAAGCAACGTGAAGAATTCGTTGAGAAAAAAGGTAAAGCGGACAAAGGCAATCAAGTAACTTTTGACTTTGAAGGCTCTATCGATGGCGAAAAATTCGAAGGCGGTTCTGCTGAAGATTTCAAACTGGTTATCGGTAGCAACCAGATGATTCCTGGTTTTGAAGCGGGTATCAAAGGCATGAAAGCTGGCGAAGAGAAAGTTATCGACGTGACTTTCCCAGAAGACTACCAAGCTGAAAACTTAGCGGGTAAAGAAGCTCAGTTCAAAATCAATGTAAAATTGGTTGAAAAATCTAAGCTACCAGAAATCAACGAAGAGTTCCTTGAGCTATTCGGCGTGAAAGAAGGCGGCATTGAGAAGTTGAAAGAAGACGTTCGCAAAAACATGGAACGCGAAATCAAAAACGCGGCTCGTAGCCAAGTTAAGCAAGCGACTTTTGACGCATTGCTAGAAAAGAACGAATTTGACGTACCAAACGCGATGCTAGAGCAAGAAATCGAGCGTCAACGCAACATGATGATGCAACGTTTTTCTCAGCAGTTCGGTGCCAATGCTGATAGCTTCGATAAAGACATGCTGCCAAATGAGCTATTTGAAGAGCAAGCGCTACGTGCTGCCCGTCTTGGCATCATCGTTGCTCGCGTTATCGATACCAAAGGCTTAGAAGTCGATCAAGAACGCGTTGAAACCTTCATCAAAGAAGCCGCTGAAAACTACGAAGATCCAAGCGAAGTAATCGAGTATTACACCAATGACAAGCAGCAGCGCGCGAACATTGAGTCTGTGGTACTAGAAGACCAAGTAGTTGATTATTTAATCGAGCAAGGTAAAGTAACTGACAAAGAAGTTAGCTACCAAGACTTGCTAGCTGCACAGCAACAACAGCAGCAAGGCATGTAATTTAGTGAGATAACTTAGCAAGTTGCCATTCAATGGCAACTTGCTAATCTCAATCTAAACATGCTCTAACGCCATGCTCTAACGCCATGCTCTAACATATGTGTTAGGGCATTTTTATTGGGGATTTATATGCTATCTTTATAGACAGTTTATCACCAAGCCCCTTGATAAATGGTTACAGACGCCTTATTAATAGTGAGTCAATCATTTTATTAATAGCACTCATGTTATAAATAGAAAATTATTTTTCACATGAAAAAGTTACTATTGCCTCAATAAAAAAGTTACCATTAGCTCAATTATTTTTAGCGATATCTGGCGCTTATTATTTCAGCCAGCGAATATTATTAAAAAGCGGCAACATCTAACATGATGAGCAGCCATACAAGCGTAGCCGCTCGCTAACTTCAATCCCTTTATTTTATGTACTTATAAACAGGACATCTTTATGACAGATTATGATCGCATCACTGCCAACCCACATTTTGATATGCTGATGAGTGCGCATAATGACGCACAAGGCATGCAATATACCCAAAGCGCCCCTCAAGCTGCGCATGCAGCATTAGTGCCAATGGTCGTTGAACAATCCTCTCGCGGTGAACGCTCGTTTGATATTTTCTCGCGTCTATTGCGTGAGCGCGTTATCTTTTTGACAGGTCAAGTCGAAGACCATATGGCCAATCTGATTGTTGCACAGTTGCTATTTTTAGAAGCAGAAAACCCAGACAAAGACATTCATTTGTATATTAATTCACCAGGCGGCTCGGTGAGTGCAGGCTTGGCAATCTTTGATACCATGAACTTCATCAAACCTGAAGTATCGACCATCTGTATGGGCGGTGCTTATAGCATGGGCTCGTTCTTGCTCGCGGCTGGTCAAAAAGGCAAGCGTTATTCTCTTGCCAATGCTCGTGTCATGATTCATCAGCCTTCAGGCGGCGCGCAAGGTCAAGCAACCGATATCGAAATTAATGCGCGTGAAATTCTAAAAACGCGTGCCCGTTTAAATGAGATTTTGGCTGAGCGTACTGGTCAACCATTAGAGAAAATTGAAAAAGACGTTGAGCGTGACTTTTGGTTAGATGCGAAAGAAGCCAAAGAATACGGTCTGGTTGATGAAGTATTAGAGCGCCGCCCTACTTCTTTATAATTACCGCATAAGAGCAAAAGCTTTGATGGGCATCAAAAGCCTGAGCGTTATACGTTTTGGCTTTGATGTAAAAATCAAAATATTTGTAAGTTTTAAATTTTAGGAGCGCCTTTTATGGCAGAAGATAACACCCCGCATTGCTCGTTTTGCGGCAAAGCCAAAAGCGATGTACAGCAGCTGATTGCCGCTGACGATGCCAATATCTGTAATGAATGTATTGAGCTATGTACCGATTTAATCGCCGATAGCGCTGAAGATGGCGATGATGACAGCGATATTGATACTTCTTGGGTCAATAAAAAGCTACCAACGCCAAAAGAGCTGCGTGCCAAGCTTGATGAATACGTCATTGGACAAGACGCTGCTAAAAAAGCACTAGCAGTTGCCGTCTATAACCATTATAAGCGTCTAAAAGTTAGCCAAACCTTAGCCAATGACAGCAAAAAAGCGAAGATTGGCGCTGACGATGCCATGGTTGAATTGGCTAAGAGCAATATCTTGCTGATTGGCCCAACGGGTTCTGGTAAGACTTTGCTGGCGCAAACCTTGGCGCGTCTACTGGATGTGCCTTTTGCCATGGCCGATGCCACGACGTTAACGGAAGCGGGTTACGTTGGTGAAGACGTTGAGAACATTGTACAAAAGCTCTTGCAAGCGTCGGATTACGATGTCAGTAAAGCAGAGCAAGGTATTATCTATATCGATGAGATTGATAAAATCAGTAAAAAAGGCGACAACCCGTCTATCACGCGTGATGTGTCAGGCGAAGGCGTACAGCAAGCGTTGCTAAAGCTTATCGAAGGTACGGTCGCTGCCATTCCGCCGCACGGTGGCCGTAAGCATCCTCAACAGGAGCTGATCCAAGTTGATACGAGTAACATCTTAATCATCGTCGGTGGGGCATTTGCAGGTCTTGATGCGGTTATTCAGCAGCGTACAGAAAAAGGCGGCATTGGCTTTAACGCCGATGTCAGCTCAAAAGATGATAGCAAACGCAGCTCAGAATTACTGCAACAAGTAGAGCCTGAAGATTTGATTAAGTTTGGTCTTATTCCTGAATTAATCGGTCGTCTTCCTGTTCTTGCTGCGCTCACAGAGCTGGACGAGGATGCATTGGTTCAGATATTGACAGAACCAAAAAACGCCTTAGTTAAGCAATATAAGTATCTATTCGATATGGAAGGCGCTGACATTAGCTTTACCAAAGAAGCGCTCGATGCGATTGCCAAAAAAGCCATGGCGCGTAAGACTGGTGCTCGTGGTTTGCGTTCTATCGTTGAAAATGCGCTACTTGAGACTATGTACGAGTTGCCTTCGATGAAAAATGCCAAGACTGTCATCGTCGATGAGCAAGTGATTAATGAAGGTAAAACACCTGAAATCATCTTTTCTACCGACGACTCAGAGCAAATAGCGATAGATGCTTAGCGGTGGTTATCAGCTTTATTAAAACTGTCATTGAAGTAAAGGCGTCTAGCATATCTTATGCTAGACGTTTTTTTATGGCTGCTCACTTATGATCTTTTTACGACAGCCAATGTATGGATAAAGTGACAGCGGCGTCTATCAATCGTTCATAGCTAAAGCCACAAAGCATGCTAAGGTAAATGTACTACCAACACCTATCACTGATGAAACAAAGGACTGTTTATCATGCTTAACAATGTTACTTCTATCGCAACCTCATTACGTCAACACTTGCCTTTTCATACCACGATAGACCAAGATATTGCCCCTTATTATCATAATCATGTCGCGGCTATTACGGGTGCTGGCTCTGGTATGGGGCGCGAGTTGGCTATTCATTTGGCAAAGATGGGCTGCCACGTGGCACTCTCTGATATCAACGCGGCGCAACTGGCACAGACCAAAGAATTGCTCGTCGGTTATAATATAAAAGCGACTATGACGGTGCTTGATGTCTCAGACAATAAAGCCGTGGAAGCGTGGGCAGATAGCGTCATGGCAGACCATGGCAAAGTGAACTTCATCTTTAATAATGCAGGCGTTGCGCTATATTCGACCGTAGAAGGCAGTAGCATTAGCGAGCTTGAATGGGTCATGGACATCAATTTTTGGGGTGTGGTCTATGGCACCAAGGCATTTTTGCCATTAATTAAAAATAGTGTCAAACAAAGCGAATCGACGAATGGCAGCAAAAAAAACAGAACACGCCAACTTAACGAGCATGGTCACATCATTAATATCTCAAGCCTGTTTGGCTTAACCGCGCAGCCGTCACAATCTGCGTATAACGCCAGTAAATTTGCTGTACGCGGCTTTACCGAAAGCTTACGTCAAGAGCTAGATATTCAGCGCTGCGGTGTGTCAGCGACCTGCATTCATCCCGGCGGGATTAAAACCAATATCGCCAATAGTGCCCGTGGCAATGATAGTATCAATGACATTGGCATGCGTACTGGCCCCAAAGCCATTCAGAGCTTTAATAAATTCCTGAAATTTGATGCAAGCAATGCCGCTTTGATTATTTTGCAGGCTGCCGCGACCAATCAACCGCGCTGTCTGATTGGCAATGATGCCAAAATAATCGACGCGGTACAGCGTGTCTTTCCAGCGACATACAGTCAAATATTGAACGATGTCCATACGCTCTCTCGTAAGCTCAAACCACGCCGCCATAAAAAATCAAGCACGCCAAAATAGTATGTTTTAAAAATCACTCCCCACAAAAAAGCGCTTAAANNTTTAAGCGCTTTTTTGTGGGGAGTATTTCAACACTGTCTTTCAATATGGTTCTTCATACGGT
The DNA here is from genome assembly GCF_002453835.1 of Psychrobacter sp. UBA6739. NCBI lineage: Bacteria > Pseudomonadati > Pseudomonadota > Gammaproteobacteria > Moraxellales > Moraxellaceae > Psychrobacter > Psychrobacter sp. UBA6739. Next base: position 32,887 of record NZ_DKHR01000015.1, on the reverse strand, counting down.
ATGAAATTGATTCATGTCCCTCTAAAGCCAAAACACTTTATCTATTTATATACTTTAATTATTTAATATTTGATACAATTATGTTTCTAGCAACTTACAGATTGATGACTCATTCAGATTTTTTGCACAAAAATTAAGATTACTTCTGTCATTTTGACAGCTAAATTATCATAAAAATATATTATTACATATTATTTTTGATAATAAGGATATTCCAATGAAAATACTTTTAAGGGTCAAACCCTCTTCCTCCGTTTTACTGGCTGCTATCTTTGCTATTGGTGCGGTTAGCCTGTCAGGCTGTAGTGAATCAGATACCAAGGCTGTCGACCGTGTCGAAGAAGCTGAAGCATTGGCCCGAGTTAAGTCACTTGAGGCACGTGCCGCAGAAATTAAAGACGAGATGGCTGCAAATCCAAGCGCCAAACTGACCGTTAGCATGCCAGATGAGTCCACTATTCCAGATGATGAGTTCGGCGCAGCAGTACGTCGCGGCTTACAAATCGCCAATCATACTTATAAAGAAATGCCTGACAATGTCGGCAACCAGTTGAATTGTACCAGCTGTCACTTGGGTAACGGCTCAGAGGCTTACGCGGCGCCTTGGAATGGTATGCCGGGCATTTATCCTATTTATCGGTCACGTGCTGGTCGCGTTAATTCAATACAAGAGCGCATCAATGGCTGTTTTGAACGCTCAATGAATGGCAAAGCACTTGATCTAGGTTCAGATGATATGAATGCGATGGTGTCTTATATGAGCTGGCTATCACAGGGTTTGCCTTATGGTGTCTCGCCTGAAGGTCGCGGTTTTGTTAAGGTAGACAAAACTTTAGAGCCAAATACGGACAATGGTAAAAAGCTGTTTGCTGAAAAATGTAGGGTTTGCCATGGTGAAAACGGCGAAGGTCAATATAACGACGATGGCACTTATATCTATCCAGCAGTAGCTGGAGACAAGTCCTTCAACGATGGCGCAGGTATGGCGCGAACTTATACAGCAGCGGCCTTTATCAAGGGCAAAATGCCCTTTGGTCAAGGTAACTCGCTTAGTGACCAAGAAGCGGTCGATATTGCCGCTTACTTTACCCATCTGCCGCGACCTATCAAAGCCAACAAAGACAAAGACTGGCCAAATGGTGATGCCCCTAAAGATGTACGCCGCTAATTAAAACAAGCTCATAATTTATATAGTAAAAAAGCCCAGCTATTTAAGTAGCTGGGCTTTTTTACTATTGATAGTTAGGACAATTTGCGTCCTTTATCTTTAATTTAAGGCAATTTCATATCACCATCAACCAGCCAGCCCACGCGGCGCATCACATGAGCGACCACCCCTGCAATTAGGGCAGGTAATACAAACATCAACAAAATAATCGCTGTCCATAATTGACCCGTACTCATGATATCTTGTGACGCTTCAATCACTCCAAATACGCCGACCAATCCAGCAGTACCCATACCTGCACCCGTTGCCGTACATGCCAGTCCAAAGCCTACGGTCGCGATAGGACCAACGATGGCGCTAGCAATCACAGCAGGCAACAACACCAGCGGTTTTTTTAACACATTAGGAATCTGTAGCATACTGGTGCCCAGACCTTGAGATATCACGCCACTGACGCCGTTGTCTTTATAGCTTGCAACGGCAAAGCCAATCATGTGTGCCGCACAGCCTACCACTGCTGCCCCGCCTGCTACGCCACCAAGCCCAATTGCGATACAAATAGCAGCGCTGGACGTTGGCAATGTCAATAAAATACCCACCACCACTGCAATCACAATACCCATTAACAGAGGCTGTAACTCAGTGGCCGCTTGAATACCTTGACCAATGGCAGCGACCGCAGCGACGATAGGTGGATTCAATAGGGCGCAAACTGCTAATGCTACCGCGCATACCAATAAAGGAACCAATAGAATATCAAGCTTGGTTTTGCCAGCGACCCAAGTACCAGCACGATAAGCAAATACTGAGGTCAAATACGCCCCTATCGGATTACCCGGTAACGCGGCAAAGGTCGCAGGTCCGCCTACTTGGGGCGTAAATAACGTCCCTGCCATTAATGCTTCAGAGTGTGCGCCAAGCATACCCGCCACCAAGCAGCTGAGCATGACGAGCGTCGGTGCTTTAAGGTAATAGGCGATCCCTACTCCGATACCCGCACCCATTAGTACTGAGGCAAGCTTGCCCACCGCAACCAATGCGGGCAAATCTAACCAGCCACCGATTTGCGAGATGATTAGACCAGCAATCAATGTGACAAATAGCCCTAAAGCCATGCCAGTAAACGCATCAATAAAATACTTTTGGAAAAATGCTTTAATGAAGCCAGTAGGCGGTGTTGCTAAATGAGAGACAGTCATAGCCACGCTCTTTATAAAATTTTTGATGAAAGGTAATAAACCAACAGAAAAATAACTTTGCTAAAAATCAGAGATAAAAAAAACGTCATTGCGACGCTTTTTTTATTATTCATAAAGAGCTATAACTGTCATTAAACAGCATAACTTAACGACGCTGTTCAACAATAATGGAGTCAATACCATTATTCTGTAGGCGCTGCTGAGCAGTGGTTACTGCTTGGCGATTATTCATCGGGCGAGAAATAACCTGATAAATTGGCAAACCATTACCCGTCGTATTCTTAACCACTCTAGCGTCTACACCCGCCATCAGCACTTGGGCACGACGACGATCTGCCTCATCCGCATCACCGAAGCTGTTTATCTGCAAAATGTAAGTTGCCGCAGGTTTTGCAGCCTGAACGCTAGCAGTACCTGCGCCTGCATTATTGGTGGACGTATTATTGTTACTAGTAGGCGTCGATCCATCATAGGTCGCGTCTTCTTCAACGATCACAATGTCATCGCCGCTATTACTGGTAGCCGCGTTATTACCACGACTAGGCGCAATAACCGTGTTTTCAGAGATACCAAAGTTACCAGTATCATCATTGCGACTGGCTGAGCCATCTTCAGGTTGAGTCACCACCACATCAGGCTCAAAGGCACTGATATCCCCTATGCGATCATTGCCTGTCTCAGCAATATCTTCATCAGGAATAGTCGCCATCTCTTGATTGGGCAAAATATCATAGAACTCATAATCACCATTATCAGTATCAGTGTCGACACGTGGCTGCACCTGACGATCAGGATCATTACCAGCGGTGCTGTCAGCGGGACTGAAATCAAATAATGGTGACAAGTATATAAATACCCCTATCATAAGGGTCAATACCGCCCCGACAAACATCCACAATAAGCCTGATACGCTACTTGTTTTGCGTTTTTCAGTCGCACCTTTAGGTTTTTTGGCTAGCATGGATCTGGTTCTCCCTACTGAATCTAACTATCATCAAATTATGGCTGGCAGTCATCTATACTCATACTACATGTTAGAAAGTTACTATATACTAGAAAAAAACTACATGCTAGATGGTGCCGACAACCCTAACAAACTAAGACCATTGGCCAATACTTGACGTACGGCTTTAGACAAACGCAAACGGGCTTGCATCAATTCCATCTCATCCGAGCTTGGTGTCTCACCTGAGGTCAAACTCACTGGCAAAATACGATTGCTGTCATACCAACCATGAAATAGCGCTGCCAACTCTTTAAGGTAGTTGGTCAAGACATGTGGCTCATAACCCGTCGCAGCGCGTAATAATGTCGCTGGATATCCTGCTAATAGCTTAATCAGCTCGTCTTCGTTTGGTGCGCTAAGTAAGTTTTGATGTTCTAAACCAATCGCATCGTCTACCACAAGACCACTATTTTGTAGCTTTTCTAATACTCGGCAAACACGAGCATGCGCGTATTGAATGTAATACACTTGATTGTCTTTGCTTTGTGATTTAGCCAGCTCCAAATCAAAATCAATATGCACCTCAGGCTTACGGGCGACATAATAAAAACGCGCGGCGTCGTTACCAACTTCGGTACGTAAATCACGCAGGGTGACAAATTGACCTGAACGCGAGGACATTTGTACTTTTTCACTGCCACGCCATAATGCAACAAATTGCACAAGCACCACATCTAAACGCTCAGCATCAATACCAAGCGCCAATAAAGCAGCTTTTACGCGTGGCACATAACCATGGTGATCGGCACCCCAAACATTGACCACTTTATCAAAACCACGATCAAATTTGTTTTTGTGATACGCAATATCAGAAGCAAAATAAGTAGATTGGCCATTGGCACGGCGCACAACACGGTCTTTTTCATCACCAAAATCGGTTGATTTAAACCAAATATTACCGTCTTTTTCGTATAGATAGCCTTTTTCGTCTAAGGTTTGCAAGACTGGCTCAATATCGCTATCAATAGACCGTTCGCTAAACCAGCACTCGTAGCGCACACCAAAGTCATTTAAGTCATCTTTGATATCGGCTAAAATACTGCTCAATGCGGCATTCAAAAACAGCTCATAACCCTCACCAAGCAAGGCTTTACTGTTGGCAATCAAGCCATCAATATGCGCTTCTTTGTCACCTGATAGCAGTGTTTTTTCGCCGTCCGCATTGACCTCAAACTCAGCATCTGCTGGCACATCTTTGGCGATTGCTGCAAAGCTATGAACGTAATGATCACCGTGTTGCGCTTTTAACGTTTGGGCGATGTCACTGACATAATCACCTTGATAACCATTGACTGGGAAGATTATTTGCTCACCGTTGCTTTCCAGATAACGCAAATAGGTACTGGTCGCCAAGATATCCATCTGCCGACCCGCATCATTGACATAATACTCACGCGTGACGTCATAACCAATCGCTTCCAGCAGGTTTGCCACGCTCATACCGAACGCTGCACCGCGACCATGCCCAACGTGCAAACTTGACGTTGGATTGGCAGAGACAAACTCAACCTGAATTTTCTGCCCGTCAAACTGATCGCTTAAACCAAAGCGATCTTGCAAGGCAAAGATATCATCTAATACCGCAAATTTGGCTTCCGCATTTAAGAACACGTTAATAAAGCCTGGACCTGCGATTTCTACTTGGCGAATGTCTTGGTTTTCAGGCAGCGCATTGACGATTTTTTCGGCAAGCTGTCGTGGATTGACCTTGGCAGCTTTGGCCGCTGTCAGCGCGATATTACTGGCGAAATCACCATGGCTTAAGTCTTTAGTACGGGTGATTTGGCTATTATTTTGCCAATCGCTTGGTAACGTGCCATCTGCTTGTAGGGTTTGAATCGCATCGTTAAATAGTGATGCAAGTGTATCAATTTGGGCTTGTGACATAAGGATTTGAACTCAATTAAATAAACAACAAAAACGGTATAAAAATGTGGCGAATGCGAGCAGCCAATAACTGCCTATTATAATAGCGACCGACATTGCAGGGGATAAAATAATACAAAAAAGATAAGTAACCTGTAAATATAACAATCTTTGCCCTGCATTGCACCATTTGCATCAAAATTAGCACTAAAATCTTACGGTTATGACAGTTAACACTGATAATTTAAGTGACTAGGGCGTGCCCTCATTGTAAAAATGGTGATAAAAAGGAGATAAATTGCCGTCAAACAAAGAAAATAGCGCAAACAATATCGAGATATTGATAAGCTATTTGACGATGTTTGGCAAAATTTAGCCCTTTTTAGCCCATTTAGAGGATGATTGATTGAATTGAAGACACGCCCTAACAGACGCGTTGCCTGTGCTTTCATTCACGATAAGTCAGATTAAAATATTTTAAATAGATCAGGATTTAGCGCTGTTACCGATCAGTCAGCCCTGCAAATTGTAGCGTTACTGTTGTCTCATACTTAGCAGCAGTTTATACCTGCTCGCTTCCGCGCTATAATAACGGTTTGTATTGCTGCCTGCTTTTTTCTGACTTATTTTATGGATTACTGCTTATATCATGAATGGTGATACTTCATTTTGAAGGCAATTATTATCGAAAGATTCATAAAATAATAGAAATAAATAAAGGCGGCGTTACTACTTTATAGGATTATGCCATGTTTGCTATTGCTGCCAGTACGGTTACCAGTTGGGGATTGTATGTTTTACTACCCATATTTATCGCCTTCTTATTTTTTATTATGTGGGATATCTCTAAAGAATCTCAAGCTGGGCGCGCGGGTACATTTTGGATTTTCTTAGCACTAGGCGCAGGGTTTGTGGGCTTCTTACTCAAGCTATTATTGGAAGTCGCTTTTAAAAGGTGGTTGATATAATTTTTATATGACTAGGCCGTGTCCTCACTGTCGATGATAGGTAATAAATAACTCGCCTATCACTGATAAATAAGCGGTTAAATAATCAATTAAAAAATACATGGCTCATGACGGCTTCACTTTACAGTGTGTCAATCATTCCTACCAAAATATCACTCACTGAGCCTTGCTATCATTTTTAACAAACCCCCAACCTTCAAAGGGATCACCATACGCATCTGATGCCATAGCAGGTAGCGAGAATAGACCAATCGTCATACAAGCCATTATTTTTTTCATAATCTCTCATCCTTGCTATATTTGCAGTCCATTTCCACTGCTGATTATATTGACTGATGGCTTCTCTGCTACCCTAAAAAACTATCTTTTGGCAATCAAGGTCGCGCGCATCGGCGCAGGATAGCCTTCAAGGGTTTTGCTGGAATCATTAGGGTCTAAGAAGTCGGATAGCGAATGATAGGTCATCCACTCCGTTTTGCGCTGCTCTTCTGTTGAAGTCACTGCGACATCAACGCAGCATACCTCTGAGAATCCTGCTTTTTCTAGCCAGCCTATCAATGCGGCGACTGATGGTAAAAAATACACGTTATTCATCTGGGCATAGCGGTCGTGTGGCACCAGTACGGTATTGGCATCACCTTCGATAACCAAGGTTTCAAGCACCAGCTCACCGCCTTTGACCAACTGCCCTTTAAGCTGTTGTAAATGCTCAAACGGCGATTGGCGATGATAGAGCACACCCATGCTAAATACGGTATCAAATAATTGGCTATGCTCGGGCAAGGCTTCAAGTGGTACGGGGATATAATGCGTTCTATAGCTATCAGCAGCCCCGACAAAATGCCGAATCGCCATAAACTGATGATAAAATAAGCAAGACGGATCAATGATAATGACTGTATCCGCGCCAGCGCCAGCCATACGCCAGCCGTGATAGCCAGAGCCACCGCCCACATCCAATACGCGACGACCTTTTAAATTACCCAAATGCGGTGCGACTCGCTGCCACTTCCAATCACTGTGCCATTCGGTATCAATCAATATTGGCGCGGCTTGTTGGTCTTCATTCTGACCACTATCAATTTGATTTTCGATCTGACCACCAATTTGAAAAGGCCCTTTACGCCACGGCATGAGCTGCTTTAATAATGCCATTGTTTGTTTGCGCTGAGACTCACTAAGATTTGCCTCAATCGTCAGGACATCACTGTTTAGATCGACATTATTGACCGTCAATGTTGGCAAACGAGCGACTGACGCTTGATAAGCAGGTGCATGCGCGTAGTTGGCTTTGTCCTTGATATCATTTAACCATGTTGGCAAGCGCGTAAGCCATTCATAAGCACTCGGCTGCTGCTGGGCTAATTCTAGCAAGGTTAAATATAATGCGCGTTCGGCGTAGGTGATAGTGTTGTTAAGCATAAAAGCAGGTTACCGTATTGATCAAAAAACAACTGTGTTAAAAATAAGGATTATTTAAATGCCACAATAGAGACGAAGTTTAAAAACTGAAACCACGTCAGATGACGCTGAAAACCAACTTGATCTAACCGTGCATGATGCTCGTCTAAAGTATCAGTAATAAGCACGTTCTCTAGTGCATTACGCTTGCCGCTGATTTCCATTTCGGTATAACCATTGGCACGTTTAAAATCATAATAACGCTCAACTAACCATGCATCATATTGCTCATCAAAGGCATGGGTTTTTTCAGTTAATACCAGTATGCCGCCTTCGCTCAATGCTGCATAAATCTTCTCTAAGACTGCGACTCTATCGGCGGCGGGGAAAAACTGTAGCGTTAAATTCAAAATCACCATATCGCATGGCTCAAGCTCGACATCGCGAATATCAGCGGTAATGACTTCGATGTCATGCTCAGGATAATTTTCACTCAGTAGCGTGGTCGCTTCGGTCGTCATCGCTGGTGAGATATCAATCGCTTTAATCTGCAAATCTTGCGGCTCAAACTCACCCGCCAAGGTCATGCTTGCTGCGCCAAGTGAACAGCCCAAATCATAAATGCGACTGACGCGCTGACCACTATCGCTCTGTTGACGATACTTACAATGACGACGGGCAAATATGGGCAGCATCGCCAGCACCTGACCATAACCGGGCACACTGCGACGAATCATATCGGGAAAGCAAGCCACCACTTGCTCATCAAAGGAAAAACGTGCCGCTTTATCAAGTGGCGTGGTAAACGGTTTGTCAAATAGGGTGTCGTGTTTAACAATAGCAGGCTTAGACTGACTCATGGTGCGACTCATTTTGTGATAATAGAACTTAAATTAGGAGATAAGTGATGGTCTTGCTTGTCATTATTAGCTGAAAGGGGCACGACGTAGCAAAAGCCCATTATAACATTACTGTTTGTTACTTATCGCGGTCAGATGCCCTGCTAAGCTAAATACGTATTGCTAAGTAAGTAACACTTGGCTCATATTTTATATTTATAAAAATAGGAAAAATTATGCAAACCATTATTTTGGGCGGTGGCTGTTTTTGGTGCACCGAATCGGTATTTTTATCCGTAAAAGGTGTGCAATCTGTCGTTTCAGGCTACATGGGCGGTGACGCTATTTCTGCCAACTACGAAGCGGTTTGTGGTGGCAATACAGGGCACGTTGAAGTCATCAAAATCGAGTTCGATGACTCTATCGTCCCGTTAGAAGTGATACTTGATGTTTTCTTTGCCACCCATGATCCCACCACAATGGATCGTCAAGGCAATGACGTCGGTAGCCAGTACCGCAGCGTGGTTTTTTATACCGAAGAAAATCAGAAACCAACGATTGACCGCACCATCAACAAACTGCGTGATATGGGCGTCAATGTGGTCACCGAAGTACATCCAGCTGTTGAGTTTTATCAAGCAGAAGAGACCCATCAGGATTTCTTTAATAAGAATCCAGGACAAGGGTATTGCAACTTTGCCATACCACCAAAGCTTGCCAAATTACGTAAAGAATTTAGTCAATATATGGTGAGCTAAACGACAAAATAAAGATATTTTTTATTTAGAATAAAAAAATATCTTAGTATTTCATTATAGCCAAACGCTTATTGTATGAGCGTTTGGCTTTTTAACATCTTTAGCATTCTCACTCAAACAGTTATGATAGAAACAACTCAAAGATAACCCTCAACGAATAAAGGCGAAGGTATGAACGCTGAATTTTGGTACAGCCGTTGGCAAGAGAAACGTATTGGCTTTAATCAGTCTGCAGTGAACCCATTATTAATAAATTACTTTAAGCAGTTAAACCTGCAAGCTGGTAGCCGTGTCTTTGTCCCTCTTTGCGGTAAATCGATTGATATGGCTTGGCTGGCAGCGCAAGGCTACGACGTCGTAGGCGTTGAATTGGTGGAAACAGCGGTACAAGAATTCTTTACTGAGCAGAATATCTCTCCTACTGTGCACCAGTATGCAGACAATCCAGCCATTAAATACTATCAAGGTCAGTTGTCAGGACAAACCATTACCCTATGGGTTGCTGATATTTTTGCAATAACAACTGAGGATATCGGATCTGTAAATGCCGTATATGACAAAGCCGCATTGATTGCGCTGCCAGAAAATATGCGTACGAAGTATAGCGAGCATATACGTAAAATAAGTGGTCATGCACCACAATTCATCATCACTCTCACTTATGACCAAAGCAAAAAAGTGGGACCGCCGTTCTCTATCAGTAGCGAGCAAATACAGCAATATTATGGCGATAACTATCATATCAGCGAACTGACGAGTGAACCTACTTCTATAGGATCGGCACCTGAGCTAATGGTCACGGAGCATGTTTGGCTGTTGAAATGAGTGGTTAATAAATGAAATGAGTCGTTAATAAAGCCGTTTGCGTAGTGATTAAGCAATACTAAATTATGATGGAAAAATTGAATGAAAATATTAGTTGGGCTGATAAGTTTAATCTCTATTTTGCTAGTCACACTCGCAGGTCCGCTGTACAAGTTTGGCTTAGTCGATTTAGCGACTGCGTTTGCAGGGTTTAAGTTTGGTGTATTTGCTGGTATCGCAGCATTGGTACTATTAGTCATACAGCTTTTATTTAAACGAGACACGGCTAGCCTTGGTAGCGTATTAACATCAGCAGCACTTGCTATCATTGCCATTGCTATTCCACTAAGCATGATGAATACCGCCAAAAACGTACCGCCCATTCACGATATTTCAACCGACCTAGTGAATCCACCTGAATTTGTGGCCATTGCCCCACTGCGCGCTGATGCACCAAACCCAGTTGAGTATGCAGGTGTAGAGACTGCCACGCAGCAGCGCGCCGCCTACCCTGAATTACAAACATCACGCTATAGACAGTCAAAATCTGAGTTGGTTGAGGCAACCAAACAAGCCATCGATAATTTAGGTTGGGAGCTTGTCAATATCGATGCCGATAAAGGCATCATTGAAGCGACAGATACGACTGCTTGGTTCGGTTTTAAAGATGATATTGTCGTGCGTATCACGGATAACAGTAGTGAACGTCTAGTAGATATTCGTAGTAAGTCACGGGTTGGTGGGAGCGATTTGGGCAAAAATGCGGCGCGTATTCATACGTTGGTTGAAGAGTTGGATAGGGTTTTGGGGGAGTAGTTATTTTTGAAACCTCGAAACCTCCTATAACTTATTTAGTCAGTTTTTTGACAATATATTGAAGCTCACTTCTTTGCCCTTCATCAGGTAGACATGTTAAAAGCATTTCAAGAGCGTATTTATTTGCTATTTCTATGGGAGGCTTATACGGTAAGTCATAACCAAAAACCTCACTCATCATAGTGAACAAATCTTTGCGGTGTCTACAGGCTTTACGACTATTTAGATTCAACATTTGAATAGCTTCACTACCACGTTTACTATCGGACTCTAACTCTCCTGCAAGATTTAGTTTTATCTCTTCTTCACATTCATCCATAAGCGGTGTTAAAAGCAGTTCTTGGCTGCCTTTTGCGTTGTCACACTGCTTAGCAGTTCTACAACTTAATAATAAATTATCATAGTCAAAGCACTTATGTGGATAGTCGTTACGGCTTTTTAAATGTTCAATAGTCGTGTTTCCATTGCCAAGACTTTTACAGCAGTAACAGCAAACTCCACGCTGTTCATCATACAACTGCTGACGCAAAGGCGCTTTAATAGTTTCTGGAATTTCGCCCCAATTCTTAGTTTGATACTTTTTAAAACTCTTTGCTGTCTCAAGAGGCATTGACCCTAACTTATCAATCTTTTGCATGACTGGACTCATCTGTATTGTTGTTTACCAATTTAGATTGAGCCAAGAGCAAGCGACATTTCAATAGTTCTAAATGGTCAGATGGCAGTTTTTCAGCTAGCTCTGTTATACAATTTTCCGCTGTCACATAATCATGCTTACTGATAGCGCGGCGAATCACGTTAAATTGTTCCTCTACCTTACTGTCACGAATATCTACATCAAATATTTTGGTAAGCACTGTATTCGCATCTTCACCATAGACATTAGGCATTTCTGTCAATTCACCGTCATCTAATGAGTATAATAAAAGATCATTTCGGTCACTTATAACGTGCGGCGAATGTGTGGTTAGGATAAATTGAACATTTGGAAAAGTAGCGACCAGCTTATCAATCAAATCATGTTGCCACTTTGGATGCAGATGCAAGTCCACTTCATCAATCATAACCACGCCTTCACCCTCTAGCGGATTATCCAGACTGGGATTAAGCAAAGTCAAACGACGGGCAATATCACCTACTAAAGCTAATAAAGATTTTTCACCTTGTGATAACTGATTAACGTCTAATTCTTCGCCATCTTTTTCTACTATCATAGTAGGCGTGCCTTGGCGGCGAATACGAATGTTCTCGAAATTGGTAAACCTAGTTATGCTTTCTCTTATAGGACTTAGAATTCTTCTAGCTTGATATTCGGAATTCCTACTATAACTTTGAAATTTTTCCTGCAATTCACTTACTTCAACTAAGTACTCTTGAACCCTGTTCTTGAGTAATTCAAACTCTTTTGGATCTTTGGTTTGACTGACTTTATTACTTAAAGAGCTCAAATCTTTCATTAGATATTTAATCTTATCTTGCATATCTTCTGAATTATAATTCAAGTTTTTTGTTTCATTTTCAATATCTTCTTCGTTTCTGAACCATTGAATAAAGTCAGAAAAATCAATTCGTGCACCATCTAAGCTCGCAAAATACCCTTTAAGCTGTTCAAAGTGTCTTGATAACATAGCTGTATTTTTATTTTCATAATTAGAGCGCTCTACTGGGTAAAAAACTAATAATGGTAAAGAATAACTGTCTTCTTGAGTTAGATATTTTCGATACTTTTGGACGACAGATTCTAATTCAAAAAGCTTATCTTCAAATGAACTGTTACGTCCTTCACGTACAGATGATAACTGCCATCGAGTATATCCATCCTCATTGAAAAGACTGATATAGTTATGACTACCAAAATCGGTTGTTATTTCTGCTAAGACATCGTTTTTATTATTTTTGATTGAACTTTCTTCAATAGCAAATCCGCTGACCTTCCCATTTCTCAAATATCCTATAAACCAACTCAGACTTGTCGCCAAAGCCTGCAAAATCTGCGACTTGCCAGCGCCATTATTACCCACGATAACAGTGACATTACCCGCCTTTTCAGAAGTTGGCGCAAAGTCTATTTTTAAGTCTTCAAAGCGACCATAGTTTTGTAGGTGTAAGCGTTTGACTTTCATTGTTTACCTTATTTTTATAGGTAGTAAATATTTAAGTATTTTATCAATTTCTTTGAAAATTCTTACCAGTCAGTATAGCAACTTAAAACACAGCTGAGGAATGCTATTGTTTTGGGAAAAAATTCTCAACTTGCCTAAACCCTCTCTCAACCTCACGCCACCGTCAATTTATAGTAACAGCTTACTTCGATACCTTTTCTTTACCCATGAGATTGGTTACTCTAAGTCCATACTGCACCAATCCGCTTTGCTTTCTCTTTTAATAACTATTTCAACGTTTATAGGATATTTTCATGCGTTTGACTCCAGTTTCTACTTTATCGCTACTTAGCCTTGCTGTTGGGCTGAGTTTTGCTAGCACTGCTCAAGCAGCCAAACCACCAGCGCCAGACTTATCTAATGCCGAGTTTCAACAATGCTTAGACGGTTTGAAAAACTCTAGCAAATTTCGAGGGGTTGATAGCTCTACTTTTAATAACTATCGCCCTAGCCAGCCTGACCCTAGCGTGATTCAGTCATTGAATTACCAGCCAGAGTTTCAAAAAGACGTTTGGGATTATTTATCTTCACTGGTCGATAAAGAGCGTGTAGAAGATGGCATCCGCGCCAAGCGCCAATGGGCAGATACGCTACGTCAAATTGAATCACGCTATGGCGTCAAAGCCGAGCACGTACTAGGTGTATGGGGCGTTGAGTCAAACTTTGGGCAGACATTGGGCAAAAAACCTTTGTTTGAGTCTCTAGCGACGCTGTCTTGTTTCGATCGCCGTCAGAGCTACTTCCAAGGTGAATACGCTAATGCGCTAAAAATCGTCCAAAACGGTGATATCGCACCAAGTGATATGACTGGCTCATGGGCAGGCGCTTTTGGGCAAACGCAATTTATGCCAAGTACCTTTTTAGAGCTGGCAGTCGACTTTGATGGTGATGGTCGCCGTGATTTGGTCAATAGTGTGCCTGACGCGCTAGCCTCTACCGCCAACTTCTTGGACAATCGTGGCTATCGCACGGGCGAGCCTTGGGGCTACGAAGTCAAGCTGCCCAGTGGATTTTGGGCTGCGTCTGACCGTAAAAACAAGAAGTCTATTAGCCACTGGCGCAATCAAGGTATCACGCTCGCCAATGGCAGTCCATTGCCAAACGATTTGAGTAGCGCTGGGTTATTATTACCCGCTGGCAAAGATGGTCCTGCTTTCTTAGTTGGTAAAAACTTTGATACGTTTTATTCTTATAATGCGTCAGAAAATTATGCGTTGGCAATCGCCCATTTATCAGACTTAATCACCAAAGAGGACAGCAGCAAAACTGACTTTGTCACAGCATGGCCTACCGATGACCCTGGTATCAGTCGCCAGCAAGCCAAAGATATCCAGCAGGCGTTATTGAATGCGGGTTACGATATTGGTGGTGTTGACGGCATTATTGGCGACAATACCCGTATCGCGATTCAGCAATACCAATCTAGTCGTGGTATCTTGCCAGCGGATGGCCGCGCAGGACAGAAATTCTACCGCGCAATCATTGGAGATGCTGGAAATACAGCCCCGAAAAGTACGCAATACGGCAATCAATACGGGCAGCCATCGAATAGCCAGCCTTTAAACCCTGCCTCTGCTGATCGCATGGGACAGCTGATTCAGCAGCAAACGAGTACTCCTAATACCTACTCGACGCAGCCTTCTACACAATCACCTAACTCTAGTAACACACGCTATCGCCGTGTCATCGGTAGCGACGGTGTGGTGAAGCTCGTTCGTGTTGACGAAGGTTCTTAGTATTCCGCGGATGTATCTTAGGTTAAAGCACATAAAAAAAAGCCACGTTAATAATAACGTGGCTTTTTTCATAGGGTTTACTTTTTACTTTTTAGTCAATTTTTAACTTAAACGATCGGTGGTGGGTTCGGTTTACCATTGTCACCATCCCAGTTCTCACGTGCTTTTTCATCTAGATCAGCAGGTGTTTTTGGTTCCCACTTGCCGTTTTCTTTCCAAGTAGCATCGCCCCAATCAGCGTCTTCTTCTTTTCTGTCCAAGTCTTTGTAAGCTTGGCTAGGGTCGATACCGCGACGTTTCATGTCCGCTACTTGCTCTTCTAATGTATGAAACTGCTCGGCAGCATGCATAGATTCTTCTAAGCCATCAAGCTCTTTTTTTAATGCATCGTTTTTAGCGTTACTCATCAGGTGCTCTCCTTAGTCAGTATTATTATGCGATTTATATACATTCGACTTATATGTATACAATATATACGTCAGTAATTTTAATATAAATAATGTATTTATTATCAATCTCTGATTAGTCTCAATATTACCAGTCTTAAATGGATTCACAACCGTTGACGCGTATGCTTTGTATTACAAAACGTAGTCACAGCCACACGTGTGCTTTTTACAGCAGATAGGCTATGACTATTTTGAAATAAGGAAGGCAGGAATATTATTAGTGCAGAGTGCGAATCATTGGGAGTTATGATGGACTTCGTTCAAGAGATTTTTTGCGTGAAAGGTCAACTTCCAAAGTTCTTGCGAGACGCGAGTGCCATAGGTTGTGAGCTGTATCCAGTTTGCACCCACTAGCTGACGTTGTAGCTGGTTCAAATCATCTTGAGAAATTTGGCAGCGCGAGACGGCATGGACATTCGGCATCTCTTTTTTGATGTCTTGCTCAGCTTTTGACGCTATCAAGCGATTCACAGCATTTTGCAAGCCATAGCTCGAAAAGGTCGCTGGTATTTTCATCAAGGCGATCAATATCTCTTGCCATGTTAAGGTCAAGGGTCTGGTAACATCGGTTAGGTTGCCACCTGCATAAGCTTGAGCACTATATTGAATATCAAAAGCTTCTAACAATATAATAGGCTTACTCACATCATCAGAGACGAATTCATCAGCAGGTGGGCTATTTTCCTTTAGCGTTTTGTCAGTAGACAATAGATCTGCAAACCGTTCCGCCACGGTTTGCTTGCTCAATTTAATCATTTCCTCATTAGCTCTCAGCCATCCACCAACGACCTGATGATTGGTCACTGCGTTATAGTAAGCTTGTACAAGTAATGGCTCAATATCCGTTTCTGTATCATAATAATATATTGTATTGTCCTGCCGAGTTACCGACTTAATAAATTCTTGCAGTTGACGACTGATACTCGCATCTGGATGATGATTTTTGATTAAGATGAGTAACGGTTTGAGCTTGGCTTTGGCATTCAAATAGCTCAAATGCATTTGGCTAACGCCATTCCTTTGCACGGTGCCATAACTGTCTCCAATGAGCATCAGTGCATAATCGCAGGAGTCGATACATTGTCGACCATATAGCGATGCTTTTGGCAATTGGCTCGACACATCATAGGTCAAGAAAGCCCGCGACTGAAAAAATATCGCCAAGCTGTCCAAGACCAACAATTGATCATTGTCAGCGCATATGATGTGAATATGATAGCGACGGTTTGGCACAATCACCTCTAAGCTTAGGTCATGACATAGAATAATATGATATAAAATAGAGCACAAATATCTTGTGTTGCACAGCCTAGCATAATCTTATAAAAATAAGCTCAATTTATTTTTAATATATCAATATTATGGTTATGGGTTTGATATAAACACCTTTAGCTGCGCCTATTCAGAACAGTATTGCAAGATGGCGTCTTTGCCAAGCAAACGCGCTATTAAAGTACCCAGTTTATCATCGAACTTAGTCGCATAAAAAATCAATGGCGGTCGAATGACAACTTTTGTTCTGTTAGTTGTTTCTAAACAATGATCATCTGGGGTATTGTCAACCAATGCAGACAGCTGGTTTGCAGCCAATAGCTGCTTAACTCGCTCAGCAATGGCTTGTCCAGAATCAACGACCTGCATCGCCAATTGCTGCTGAGCAATCTCATCTAACAAAAACGTTTTGAAAAATGGATAGTGCGTACAGCCTAGTACCAATTGATCAACGCCATCATGAGCAAATAATGTGAGCTGCTGGCGTAATCTTAAAGCAGTATCATCCTGCTCTGGCATTCCCGCCTCTACCCAAGGTACCAATTGCGGATCAAAATATTTGGTCACTACCGTATTGTTGGGTTTAGCAAAGTGATCGATGACCTCATTAAGCAATGTGCCATTCAAGGTAGCCTTAGTCGCTAAAACGACCACGCGACCAGTTTTGCTCGCCGATATGGCGGGCTTTAGCGCCGGGACTAATCCGACGATAGGCAGCTGCGGATAACGCCGTCTGGCTGTTTCCAAAGCATAAGCTGAGGCGCTATTACAAGCAATAACAATGAGCTTGCAGCCCTGCTCATACAACCAATCAACGGCTGTTAAAGTCAACGCTTCAATATCGGCGCTATCACGATTACCATAAGGCACATTTAAGGTGTCTGCATAATAGACATAACGCTCAGCAGGCAACTGCTGTGCCAAATGTAGATAAACTGACAGTCCACCGACACCAGAGTCAAACAATCCGATTGGCGCATTGCGCTTTTTATTATTTATAACTGTGCCGATATTCGTTTTATGGATGTCAGCTTTAGCATTAGTTGCACTATCGACATGCTCAACATGTTTACCATCAAGGCTATCTAAGCGCATTTTCACCCTATTTAAGCTATTACTTGCAGCAATATCCATCACTACTCTACTGCCATTTTTATATACATATCGTCATCTTTATGCTGTTTGCTGTTTGCTGTTTTGCATACTACAGTAATTATCTGGTGATTTATCGCTATAGTCGGTTCAATATAATTTGGATACAATGAGGGCAAGCAAAAGTACTACAAATAGTAGACTAAGCGAACCTGATACCGTATCTGATTTATATGGGATTGACTATATCTAAACCGTAAATTATTTGACGGACACATAGTTTTGAGCCCTTGCGTTAACTGTCTGGCATCGACAGCTCATAGGATTTTCCGCCACTTTGTAACGTCAGTATCGTCTCACCATTTTGCTCTGTCAATTCGCCAATTTCGGTCAAGTGATAAAAAGTATTACGCCCAATAAGTGCGTCCAAACCATTTCTAACGGGCATATAAGGACGTACCTGCATATCCATTGCTGCCTGCTGATCAATCGTATCATTGTCTGTAGGATTATACGCTTTTAATGTGATGGTGTGCTCATCATCTAAACGCACCACATCGCCAGTCGTCGTGGTAAATTCTAGCCAACGGTTATTGCCTTCGTTGACGATACCGACGTCATTGATTAATAAAGGGGCATCTTCAACTTGGATACGGATTTTCTGTACTGGCGTCTTCAAAAAATATTCAATGACACCATTATTATCTTCTTTCCATAAAATAGTCGCAAATAAGCTCACCAATGACTCTCTGGTCATTTGCCCTCCTTCATGCCACCACTCGCCATTTGCCTTTATGACCAGATCCATATCGGCCACATCTTTTGGGTGCCATTTATCCAATGGTGGGATGGCACGTCCTTCACGTTTGCCTACAGTAGACTTTAGATACTGACTGAGCGAATCCATATTACTTAGCTCAGATGGCACGTCTTTTGGCGGTTTAGCTGCCGATTCATCGTTTTGAATTATGTCTTCATTATTGTTATTCATCGTGTAATCCTTTACTTAGCATTCAAAGTTTGGCAAATCTATTATTACTATAAATTTTAGTTTCGGGTATGATGAAAACATATCATCTTAGCACCCTCATTAGTTCAATCTTACCTTAACATCGATACTCATAAATGCGTATCGTGTTTGTAGGACTTTTCTTTTATAATGAGTAACGATTTTTTATTGAAATGGTCAAGTGGGTGTTGTGTTAATGACACATTTTACGTGATGTGTTGATATCCTTAAATACATGGATCTCGACAGTAACATGGTCAATTGATGTCGCAAAGACAGTTTTTATCGGGCAGCCATATGTCTGAGTAATGTTAGCGCCGCAAGTCTATTATTCAATGGTTAAGCTAATGATGCCCTGAGATAAGCCACTAAAAGTTTAGGAGTAGGTATGCAAGAGCAAGACAATCAAAAGCCAGTCATTGATAGTGACACTGTGAATACTGACCCATCAGTAGCGACAGAGACGGCAAATCTAGATAAAGCAGAGTCAGCCGTTGTGACCCAAGAAGCGCCAGCTGAAACAGTCGCTATCGACAAAGCGCCAGAGCCAGTAGTAGAAGCTGTCGCGGCAGAGCCTGAGATTGAACGTGAATCCATGGAATTTGACGTTATCATCGTTGGTGGTGGACCTGCTGGGCTATCTGCTGCTATCCGCCTGCGTCAGCTCGCTATCGCTGCTGGTAATGATGAGTTTATGGTTTGTGTGGTCGAAAAAGGTTCTGAGTTTGGTGCGCATACCTTATCAGGTGCTGTCATCGAACCACGCGCTTTGAACGAGCTGATACCAGACTGGAAAGAAAAAGGCGCGCCGCTTAATGTGCCAGCGACCGAAGATCGCTTTTATTATCTAAACTCAGCCACGCGCTCTACTAAAGTACCTGACTCGTTGATTCCAGGACCGATGCACAACAATGGCAACTATATTGTCTCATTGGGCAATGTGGTGCGCTGGTTGGCGGTACAAGCTGAAGAGCTTGAAGTCATGATGTTCCCAGGCTTCCCTGCAGATGATATTTTATATAACGACGACGGTTCTGTACGTGGTGTCTTAACGGGCGATATGGGTGTGGCTGCCAATGGCGAAGCCAAGCCTAGCTTTGAGCCAGGTTATGAGCTACTTGCTAAATACACTATTTTTGCCGAAGGCAGCCGTGGTCATTTAGGTAAGCGCTTAATCAGCCGTTTTGATCTTGATAAAGACTCAGATCCTCAGCATTATGGTATCGGTCTGAAAGAGCTGTGGGACGTAGCCCCTGAGAAACACGAGCAAGGCGTGGTTATGCACGGTCTTGGCTGGCCCTTGACCGAAACAGGCTCTACTGGTGGCTGGTGGTTGTACTTCGATGAAAACAACCAAGTAAGCTTTGGTCTTGTCGCTGACTTGTCTTACCACAACCCATATATGTCGCCATTCGATGAGATGCAGCGCCTAAAAACCCATCCCGTCATCAAAAACGTATTGGAAGGCGGTAAGCGCATCTCTTATGGCGCACGTGCTTTGACCAAAGGTGGCTTAAACTCTCTACCGAAATTTACTTTCCCAGGTGGTGTATTGGTCGGTGATGATGCTGGATTCTTGAACCCCGCTAAAATCAAAGGCACACACACATCGATGAAGTCAGGCATGCTAGCCGCCGAAGCCATCTTTGAGGCGCTACAAGCCGATCGTCAGCATGATGAAGTGGTTGCTTATACCACCATGTATAAAGAGTCATGGTTGTATCAAGACAACTATGAGTCACGCAACTTCTCGCCTGCAATACATCGCATGGGTCTGTTTATGGGCGGTGCTTTTACCTTTATCGAGCACAACTTATTAAAGGGTAAAATGCCGCTTACCTTACATGACAGCCTGCCAGATTATGATCAGTTAGAGCGTGCCAATCATGCTTTTCAGCCAACCTACCTCAAGCCTGATGGTAAACTGGTATTTGACAAGCTGTCATCGGTATTTATCTCTAATACTAACCATGCAGAAGACCAGCCGGTACATTTGAAACTGACTGATCCAACGGTACCTGTTTCAATTAACTTACCGCTATATGCTGAGCCTGCTCGTTTATACTGCCCAGCTGGTGTGTATGAAGTGGTAAAAGATGCGGAAGGAGCTAAGTTTGTGATCAATGCGCAAAACTGTGTGCATTGTAAAACTTGTGATATCAAAGATCCTTCACAGAATATCACTTGGGTAACGCCAGAAGGTGGCGGTGGCCCTAACTATCCTAATATGTAAATATAAACAATGTTAGAACTAATCACTAATACTAAAAACCGCCCTTATGAATTCATAAGGGCGGTTTTTTTAACTTCGACACATGAGACAAGTTTATCTTTAATCAGGTGAGATTAATCCGTCCATGCATCACGATTGGCTTCGTTTTTAAGCTTCACAAAGTCATCAGGATTAAACTTGATTTGATCGCCAGTTTTACCTTCTTTAATCTGACGCTCGTAATCACGCAATATGCGCAGTGCTACGGGTGACAAGATTAAAATAGCCACTAGGTTAACGAGTGCCATTAGACCCATTGATAAGTCAGCGAAGTTCCATATGGCAGGAAGACTGGCAATAGCGCCGACAAACACCATGCCCAAGACCATAAAGCGGAAAATCATAATCATGACTTTGGCATTTTTGGCACCAGAGATGAATTCAAGATTCGACTCACCATAGCTATAATTGGCAATGATAGAGGTGAAAGAGAAGAAGAAAATAGCAATCGCAACGAAGATAACACCCATATCACCCACATACTGCGACAGTGCCAACTGAGTCAGCTGAATTCCTTCTTGCTCAACACTAGGATCGACCACACCGGACAAAATAATAATCGACGCCGTTGCCGTACAAATGACAAGCGTATCCATAAATACACCCAGCATTTGCATAAATCCTTGCACCGCTGGATGATCGGGATGACTCTTCGCCGTTGCCGCCGCATTAGGCGCTGACCCCATACCCGCCTCATTTGAAAACAGACCACGCTTGATACCGTTAATCATTGCCTGAGCAATACCATAACCAATCACCCCGCCTGCTGCTTGCTCAAAACCAAATGCTGATTTAACAATTAACACAATCGCCGCTGGGAATTGACTAAAATTCGTCACGATAATGAACAAGGCTAATAGGATATAGAGAATCGCCATCACGGGTACGATTTTACCCGCGATACGAGCAACCGAGCGCAAACCACCGAATACCACTGGCGCAACTAATACGACCAATACCAAACCTGTCATCCACGTTGGAACCCCAAATGCTTCGTTGGTCGCTTGTGCGATGGTATTTGACTGCACGCCATTAAAGGCTAAACCGAACGCTACTAATAAGCATAATGAGAAAAATATCGCTAGCCAGCGCTGACCGAGACCTTTTTCGATATAATAAGCCGGTCCACCGCGGTAAACATTGTCATTGTGCGGCACTTTATAGGCTTGTGCTAATGTTGATTCGATAAAGCTGGTCGACATACCGACGATCGCAGTCATCCACATCCAAAACACTGCACCTGGACCACCAAGGTAAATCGCGATTGCGACCCCTGCCAAGTTACCCGTACCGACTCGCGCCGCCAATGAGGTCATCAGCGCCTCAAATGAGCTGATACCGCCATCTTTACGCCCTTGATTGGACACGCGCAATAGCTGCCACATATGCCCAAAGTGGCGAAACTGAATAAAACGTGTGGCAATGGTAAAATATAAACCCGCACCAATCAGTACGAACATCAGTAATCCATACCAAGGGTTACTTGCAATTAGCCAATCATTGTTGCCCCAAATGATGCTGACACCATAATTGACGATGCTATTAAACCAACCTGCTATTCCTTCACCCATACTGCTATCCTCTCACTTACATTTTATACTGCTAGTATATTTTATGAATTGATGTGATTAATGATATTTAAAAATGCTTACTAATCCCTCTGCCTACTCATGAAACAGTAAATATCTGATCAATATATTGGCAAAGTAAATCACTAACATCCTGTCGCTACATTTTAACTGACTAGAGATTATTTAACTATTTCAAACCTCTATTATAAAAATTAAATAACTACGAACTTTTGCAAGGTATTTAGATAAAGATCAAAAAAATATTTTTTATATGAAATATTGAAGAAAACTTTTAAGACTAGGTACAATAGTTAGATTTTAAAACGTATTCATATAAACACCATTCCAAAAAAAATAGTCACTGCCATAATATTTATTGAGTAAAGTATTGGCTATATTTATAGAATGAATGACTTTTATTGCTAATAATGCTCTAATACCTCTATAAAACTAAATCCTTAATATAAATAGGGTTTTAGCACAACACCTGAGCAACGACCGTTTTTTTAGTTACTCTCTCTAACATAAGTTGACCATGGTTTCCATAAAGCAAACATTTAGTTACATAAAGTAAATAAAATTTATTTATTGTTAATTAAGTCAATATTGTATATATTCCCAATAAGTTCATAAATATTTCTTGCAATACTTATTGGCATGAATAATAAGTTGAAATATTAAGACAATATCATCAGGGATGATGAGCATAATAAGACAGAGGACTGTCAACCAATACCGACCCTCCTCCATAAATCCTCATCTCTATATACTATAAATTCAGTCATTCTATAGCCCATAAATCTTGTTAGATGTTAAGGTTATAGTCGACCCACACCCATATTTTACAATGTAATTTTTAGCAAAATCGAACCACAGAAAAGTATTTTTCGCAGTGTTTTAACTGATAGAAATCTGCCTTTTTTTCGATAATATTGGGTTACTTACTACTGGTTGGTCATTCTGCTTTATCAGCCTATAAACTGATTTTATGATCCGTTTATAGACAACGTATCGAACTGTCTTCCATCATGTGATACATGCTAAAGCAAAATAACTTGTCAGGCTCAAATCAGTAATCTTGTTTTTATGTTAGGCAAAAGGAGTTGTCCTATGGAAAACCACAACGATCCATCCGGTTATTGGCGTGCCAATGTCCGTCTCATTTTAGGTAGCCTATTTATTTGGGCGCTATGCTCATACGGGTTTGGGATTTTGTTACGTCCTCTCTTAGCAGGTATTAAAATCGGTGGTACCGACTTGGGCTTTTGGTTTGCTCAGCAAGGATCCATTGGGGTATTTATCGTTTTAATTTTCTTCTACGCTTGGCGTATGAATAAGTTAGATAAACAATACGGCGTAGACGAGGAATAGCCCCATGAGTCAATTTACGATTAATATTATTTTTGTAGGTCTATCTTTCGCTCTATACTTCGGTATTGCAATTTGGGCACGTGCTGGCACAACGAGTGAATTCTACGTAGCAGGCGGCGGTGTTCATCCTGTCGTCAACGGTATGGCAACGGCTGCTGACTGGATGAGTGCTGCGTCATTTATTTCGATGGCAGGTATTCTTGCCGCTGGCGGTTATGGCGCATCAACTTATTTGATGGGTTGGACAGGTGGTTATGTACTACTGGCAATGCTCCTAGCGCCTTATTTACGTAAATTTGGTAAGTTTACGGTACCTGACTTCATCGGCGACCGTTTTTATTCAAAAACGGCAGCAATGATTGCCGTAATTTGTTTGATTATCGCCTCAACCACATACGTTATCGGTCAGATGACAGGTGCCGGTGTCGCTTTCTCACGCTTCTTGGAAGTTGAAAACACGACTGGTCTCCTGATTGCTGCGGTTGTTGTCTTCTTCTATGCTGTACTTGGTGGTATGAAAGGGATTACTTATACGCAGGTAGCGCAGTATGTAGTTCTAATGATTGCATATACCATTCCTGCTGTTTTCATCTCACTTGAGTTAACAGGCAATCCAATTCCAGGTTTGGGCTTGTTTTCAAACCATGTGGAAGCAGGCGTTCCTATCTTAACCAAGCTAGATCAGGTGGTTACTGATTTGGGTTTCACGGCTTATACTGCTGATGTCCCTAACAAACTAAATATGGTGCTATTTACCTTATCACTCATGATCGGTACAGCAGGTCTACCACACGTTATCATCCGCTTCTTCACCGTACCTAAAGTCGCTGATGCGCGTTGGACAGCTGGTTGGACGTTGGTATTTATCTCGCTATTATACTTCACTGCTCCTGCCGTAGGTGCAATGGCACGTTTAAACCTGATTGATACGATTTATCCACAAGGGGTAGCAGAAGCACCTATAAACTATGATCAACGTCCAGACTGGATGAAGACATGGGAAGATACCGGTCTCATTAAATATAATGATCTTAATAATGATGGTCGTATCCAAATGTACAACGACAGTGGACTTGGTGCGGCTGAGCTTGCCTTGACTGCTGCACAAGCGGATGGTGGCGATGTAGCCGCTGCCACTGCAGCCGTAGAGACTGCACGTGTCGCACAGGATCTAGAACTTGATGGACGCTTTACCGCAGCAGGCTGGAAAGGTAATGAGCTGGATGTCAATGCCGATATCTTAGTATTAGCTAACCCAGAAATTGCGAATCTTCCACCATGGGTTATTGGTCTTATTGCCGCAGGTGGTTTGGCAGCAGCGCTCTCAACAGCAGCAGGCCTACTACTCGCTATTTCGTCAGCGATCAGTCATGACTTGATTAAACGAAACCTTAATCCAAACATTACTGATAAAGGCGAATTGAGAGTTGCACGTATTACGATGGGTGTTGCAATTGTAGTTGCTACTTGGTTAGGAATAAATCCACCAGGGTTTGCCGCACAGGTAGTCGCTTTAGCATTCGGTATCGCTGGTGCATCGCTCTTCCCTGCACTGATGATGGGTATTTTCTCTAAACGGATCAATAATGTTGGTGCCATCGCTGGTATGCTAACAGGTCTGATTAGTATCCTTGTTTATATCTTTGTCTTTAAAGGTTGGTTCTTCATTAGCGGTACAGCGAACTTCCCTGATACGGCAGAGTATTGGTTATTTGGTATCTCACCACTATCATTTGGTGCGATTGGGGCATTGCTTAACTTTATCGTAGCGTTTGCTGTCTCTTATGCTACTGCTCCCCCACCATTACACATTCAAGAGTTGGTTGAAAGTGTCCGCTCTCCACGTGGCGCAGGCGGTGCAGTCGACCACTAAGTGTATAAATGAGAATATATCTTCAGTTACTATATATCACTCACAGGCAGTAGCTGCTTGTGAGTGATTTTTTTATCTCTTATTTATTATAAAAAATGTTAGATTTTTGCTTTATTGAATATAATTTATTAACTATGCTTAGGACGTGTCCTCAATTAAATCGATTACCCTCTAAATGGGCTAAAAATGGCTAAATTTTGCCAAACATCGTCAATAGCTTATCAATATCTCGATATTATTTTCGCTACTTTCCTTGTTTGACGGCAATTTATCTCATTTTTATGACCATTTTTAAAATGAGGACATGCCCTAGTTAAAAGCGCTCAATTAAAAGTGCTTAACGCATTAAGGAAGATTTTATGCTTTTTGAGTTTATCGCTACCATTGCTGCCGCATTTGGCATGGCTGGTCTGGCACTCATTATAACTCACCTCAGTAAACTGGCTGGCAAACGCGCACCAAAGTGGCTTATTCCTTTGTTTGCTGCGATTGGTATGTTTGCCTTTCAAATACACCAAGAGTATAACTGGTATGGTCAGCAAGTGAGCAAGTTACCAGCAGGCGTGCAAGTCGTCAAAGTAGCAAAAAGCACCGAGTGGTTTCGCCCATGGTCTTATATCAAACCGCAAATATTACGTTTTATCGCTGCCGATACCGCCAACGCTAGCGTGCAGGTAGACAATCCAGATATATATTTGGTCAATTTATATTTGTTTGAAAGACGCAGAAGTGTGCAGAAAGTACCACAAGTTATAAACTGTCGTATTCCTGCGCG
Source organism: Psychrobacter sp. UBA6739 (assembly GCF_002453835.1). NCBI lineage: Bacteria > Pseudomonadati > Pseudomonadota > Gammaproteobacteria > Moraxellales > Moraxellaceae > Psychrobacter > Psychrobacter sp. UBA6739. Next base: position 6,480 of record NZ_DKHR01000015.1, on the reverse strand, counting down.
TGCCGATTATGTCATCCCCGAAAAAGACAGTAAGCTAACGATTGATGAACATTTGAGGCAAACAACAGCATGGCGAGAGTTGGCAACAGATGACCCGTTGTTCATTAGTATTTGTACTGGTAAAAGCTAACCTCCTCATAAATATGCAAATACAACCCTGCTAAAACATTTGATTACTAAGGGGTTTAAGACGGCTTATATTATATTCATGTATTCAATTGCGCTGAGAAGTTGCGGTATAAGTATGCTTAGAATTAGCGCCTAACAGCAATCCAGCGCATAGACCACCGAAGTGCGCCGCAAACGAGATACCTTGTTGCGGCATCAATCCTTGCTTGATGGTCAACCAATAGCCAGTACCCATGACAATACAGGCAATCAAATAACCCCAACGCCGCGCAAATACAGCACCGCCTATCATATAGCCGAGCATCGCGAAGCATAATCCTGATGCGCCAACATGAATTGACAATGGCGAGCCAATGATCCAAGTGACCAATCCAGATGCGATAATGAGCTTAATCACTGTTCGATAAGCATTCTTCTCAAACAATCCAAACAAAAATAAAATCTGTAACAACGTCAAAGTGTTACCAAGCAAATGTGAAAAATTGCCATGCATCGTCCATGACGCAAACACTCCAATCATGCTGCCCACATCCAAGGCACGAGGTACAATCCCAAAGATATTCCACATACCAAATAATGCCACTTCATTTAAAAAAAACATGCCCCACATCGGTATTAATACAAAAGCATATAAGCCTATAACCTGCTTTATTCGTATCATAATCAAGCTAAGCAGTTGCTGCCAATTCATATAATGCCCTATTCTTTTAATCTATGTTTTTAGCGATATTTTAATGACTCAGCGTAGTAGTGGAGCGTGTTACAGGTGTAAAATCTAACAATGCAGCCTCTTTGTCAGTCATCAAATAACTGTCACTATGTAATAACGACGTCGAGTGATAAGGCACCAAAGCGGTGGGCACAAAACGACGAGCGGCATCGATATGTTTGATAGAATCATCAAAAAAGATATGAGGTGCAAATGTTCTAAGTACAGCTGTTTTTTCTAAACCTCCTAAGAAAAACGCCATATCAACATTGACGCCCCACTCTCGCAATGTCTTAATCGCACGCAGATCAGCGGGTGCGTTGCGAGCTGTCACCAATGCAATCTTTATTGGAGAATACTTGAGACCAGCGGGTAGACGTTCCTGTAAATTTGATAGTTTAATCAACAATTCAGCATAAGGGCCTTTTTCAATGGGTAAATCACGCATCTGTATTTCGCGATCGTGAAAAGCACGCAGTCCTTTTTGCTTGTACAGCAGTTCACCTGAATCATCAAACAGCACCGCATCACCATCAAAAGCAATACGTAGCTGATCAGTATCTAACTCATAGGTATTGACGGGGGTTGCATCGAGTATCGCACAAGCGCAGATATTGGCATCAGCCACTTGCTGGGCATCTTCGCGATTGGTCGTCAAAAATAGATCGACGTTGAAGTCTTTAATATAAGGAGCAACAGGACTGCCTGAAATAAATGCCGAGCGTGAGATAGTCAGCTCATGCTCAAGAATGGCATTGAGGACTTGAATGCCCGTATCTGGACTACTCTTTGAAACAATGACCACTTCCACCAAAGGTGTCTCAACCTCTAAATCTTGCATGCCATCATTGCAATAATTATTCAGATTTAATAGAGCTTTAATTAATGGATAACCAGCACCAATGCTGAGAGCATCGTTCTCACGCTTGGTCATATAATCTCGAAACTCTTTTATGGCGCTTACAGGTCTCTGCTCTAGCAGCTCTAGCAAATAATTTTCTGATTCGGTTAAATCAAAAAGTGCCGTTGCAGAAATCGCGACGATGAGCGTATTACTAAAATCGACTGCCATGATTTTCTCTATTTATAAAGTTATCTATTCGGAAATGCCAACCAGTTTACTACATTCACAAGCCCTTAGAATGATAAGAAAAGTTATCCACGTATAATGTCATTTAGTATAAAAACCACCTTCTAAGTAATCCAAATGACCGCTCAAAAAATGTCTCATAATGTGACTTTATAGTCAGTCTATAATAAAAGAGATACAGCCCATATCCTGAAACAGTTTTGGTAAATTATTCTCCATCCACCCTTGGCGTAGAAACTTAGCCTGTGCCCACTTTTTCTCGATAGGGTTTAGATCAGGGCTGTACGGCGGCAGCCAAAGAATACGATGCCCGTGCCTGTTTAGTAGCTTTTGAATACGTTTGCTTTTATGAAATCTAGCATTATCCATAACTATAACGCATTTAGTCTTAAGGCTTGGGATTAGTGTTTGTTTGCACCATTGGTAGAATATGCTGCTATTAATATTTTTCTCAAAGTAATCAAGCGCAAACAGCATTTTTTCATACAGAGCACCGATGACGTTAGTACGCTTTTTTGCTTGCCAGTTGTAGCGATCAATACAAGGTTTGCCAATTGGTGCATAGCCATAAGGGCGAATAGTTTCGGCCTCAAAGCCACTTTCGTCCATATACACAATGGGATAGCCTTGCTGCTTAAAGCTATCAAGCTTACTCTGATATATCGCTCTTTTTATTGGACACACTTTTGGATGTTCTAAGGTCTTTTTTTTGACTGATACCAAGGCGCTTCAAGGCAATCTCAATACCCGATTTACTGCAGCCTAGACGCTGTGCTCGCTCGTACATATAATCATCTGGATGTTGAGCGACGTCTTTGAGAAGAGCCTCATTCGGTATTTTACTGGGTGGCTTATCCCGAGTTTTCTTAATACTTGGGTTTTTTAACCAACGCTGTAGTGCTGTTTTGCTAACATTATAGAAAATACAAGCTTGACGAATACTCATGTCTTTGTTTTGGACACTTTTGATCACTTGCGCTCGAAAGTCTGCTGAATAGGTCATGTATTCTTCTGCCGTGTCGCTTATTTTAAAAGTATTGTATCTTATTTATAAAAGACTAACTATATATGCCTTTATGTGGAATAATTTAACCATAGAATTGTTATGTCGACTTTTTCTTTTATCATAAAAAAGCCATATTGTTATGAAAACAATATGGCTCTATTAATGAACAATACAGATGAACAGTGTAGATAAACGACGCAGCTATGATTTTCTAAGCTTACTTTTATCAATAGCGCTTACGTTAGCAGCACTAAAGATATCGCTGGAAAGGCGACCAAAATAACCAGTCGAATCAGATCAGAGACAATGAACGGTGCGACCCCGCGGAACATATCAGACAGCTTAATATGCGGTGCCATTGCCTTAATGACAAAGATATTCATCCCCATCGGCGGCGTAATCAGTCCAAGCTCTACTGTCAATACAGCGATGATACCAAACCATACGGGATCAAACCCTAACGCCACAATGATTGGATATACCACTGGAATGGTAATGACCAGCATCGCCAAAGCATCCATGAACAACCCTAAGAGGAAGTACATGATTAAGATACAGATCAGTACAATCATTGGGCTAACTGCTAATGTACCAATCCAAGTCGCTAGCGTATAAGACAAGCGTGAAACGGAGATAAAGTAACCCAAGGCTTCTGCACCCAGCAGCATAAAGAATACCACCGCTGACAATGCAAGCGTTTCAATCAAAGACTGCTTTAGACCTTTTATACGCATGCCTTTGGCAAAAGCATAAGCCCATGATACAAACGCACCGACTGCTGCCCCTTCTGTCGGAGTGAATAACCCAAAGAAAATACCAGCGATAATCACAATGAAAATAAAGCTAAATGGTATGAGTCCCGTCAATGACAGCAGCTTGGCTTTCCAAGAAGTAGGCTCACCGCGACGCGCTAAATGCGGCTTCCAGCGTACCATAATCATAACAGTGATTGAATACATCACCATGCCCAAAATCCCAGGCAAGAAACCAGCGATGAACATGTCACCGACCGACTGCTGGGTTAAGATCGCATAGACCAGTAGCGCAATGCTAGGCGGAATCATAATACCTAACGTGCCACCCGCTGCTAAAATACCACAGGCAAAACCTGGTTGATAACCATATTTCTCCATTTGTGGCAGCGCAACCTTGGTCATAGTGGATGCTGTGGCTAAGGATGAGCCTGAAATAGAAGCAAAAATACCAGACGATCCTATACCAGCAATACCCAAACTGCCCCTCACTCCCCCAAAAATAGTTCGGGTAGCTTCAAACAATTTCCCTGCCATCCCTGAATGAGTGGCAAAAACGCCCATTAAAATAAATAAGGGAATCGCACTAAAGTCATATTTGGCTAGCACATCTACCGGAATATCTTTGAGCATTTGCAGTGCACCACTGGGCGCCGTCACTGCGCCAAAACCAACCAATCCAACACCTAACATGGCAAGCGCCACTGGAACTCGCAGGACAACAAGCAGGATCATGACGATTAAGCCGATAGCTCCAATAATTTCTGGACTCATGCGCCTGTCTCCTCGGCGTCAAAGAACTCGCCCGTTTTAAAGATATTGATGGATTCGATTAATGAGCGAATGGCGAGTAAGAGACTTAAAAATGCACTAAATGCATAGATGGGCATCATTGATAATCGAAGGTCTTGAGTGACTTTACCGTATTCTGTGGCATCAACAGCACTCTCATAAAGCCCCCAAGCAAAAACGATACCGATGATAAAAAAGCCCATCATAAAGACGCCCATCATATAACCTTTAATGGCTTGCGGCATTTTTTGGGTAAAGACATCAACGATGATTTGTGAGCGTTCGACGAAAGCGCCAAAGGCAGCAAGTAAAGCAAAGAGCATGAAGTAAGAGACGATCTCTACACTGCCTTTAACGGTAAAGCCAAACTCGCCACCAGTCAGCTTAAAAATATAACGAGCAGTCACATCGAACATCGTTGTGAGAACAATAATAATAAGACTGATACCACCGATAAACTGGCATAATCTAGAGATTAGAATACTTATTTTTACTAAAAATGCCATGTGACACCTCCAATGGGTTATACCACTTTACAAGCAGCACTGGCAGCTTTTGCTTTCTCATAGACACTATCAGCATCTAAACCCAAAGCATTGACATCACTTAGATATTTTTTAGTACCCTTTTCAAGTGGTCCTTTCCAATCAGGATCATTCAATGGATCAGGAATTTCAACGATCTCATCGCCTTTAGCTTTAGCAGCTTGAATGGCCATTTGATCATGCTTATCAAACACTTCACCAACTTTATTAGCCAATGCCATTCCTGAGTTTTTATCCAACACTTGCTTTAAATCATCAGGTAAGTTGTTATATTTATCCTTATTCATAGTAACCATCAGCGCCGAACTATAAAAAGGAATGTTGGTATGATATTTGGTGATTTCGTCAATTTTGAACGCTGTTACGGCTTCCCATGGAAAACTCAACCCATCGACGACGCCGCGCTGTAGCGAGGTATACATATCATTAGCAGGCAATCCTACTGGTGATGCCCCAGCGCTTTCGATAATATCACCTGCGACTGCAGAAGGGCGTCGGATGCGCATACCTTTCATGTCTTCAGGAGTCCGAATCAACTTATCCGTAGTATGCAGTGAGCCAGGCCCAGCGCCATACATGAATAGTAGATGTGAGTCTTCATACTCACTAGCAAGCGTGCCATCCTCATAAAGAGTCTGAAGCATACAACCCATTTGAGTCGCTGAGTTTGATAAACCAGGAAGTTCAGTGATTTGAGTTAAAGGAAAACGACCACTGGTATAACCATGTGCTTGTGAGCCGATATCTATCGTACCTTTAGCAGCAGATTCGTACGTAACATCTGCTTTGGCAAGACCCGCGGAAGGATACAACTCTACTTTTAAGCGACCATTAGAATCTGTCTCTATTTGCTTGGCCCAAGGTTCAAAAACCTCTGTGCTAATAGAAGAGGTTGCTGGCCAAAAGTGAGAGAAGCGTAAAACGGTTGTTTCTTGAGAGTTTGCTGATGAGCCATCAGACGTGTTAGCAGATTGGTTAGAGCAGCCTAAAAGACTAACAGCCGCTAAGACACCAATTGAAAAAAGAGGAGCTAGCTTCATTATCAATTCCTTTTGATAATCGTGAAAATAGGAGTAATACATCACTGGTAAATAATCCAATCTATACCAGATGTAATAATTTACAAGTTTTAAATATATCTTTTACATACCTGTAATAAAAATCTATTTTAAAATTAGCAGCTATAATGAGATAAGTCAAATCATTTTGATGGTAGGACTAAAAAATATATTCATAAAATTGCATAGCAATTAAACAAAAAAAATCTTCAATTCAAATAGAAAATACACTTATAGAGTGTTAATTCTAAAAGTAAGTGAGATTAAGCATAACTTAATCTCAAACCCACGAAAAAGAAAACCCCCTCCGCTTTCGCGGAGGGGGTTTTACTTTGAATAGAGAGCTGACGATGACCTACTCTCACATGGACGAATCCACACTACCATTGGCGCAATGAT